>NZ_JBQIQO010000008.1:0-73928 GCF_056799795.1 Rikenella sp. | reverse complement strand
CGCCGAGGACGGCGACCTAAAGGTCGCAAAAGCACCGCCCAAAGCAGAGCCCAGTTCTCCGTCCCGTGTCCGCCTCACTGCGGCTCCGCTTTCGCTCCGCCGCATTTTCCGTCGCCCGCGGCAATTCTCGCCGGATTGGCCGAGTGCCAACCGGCAGAATATGCCCTCTTTAAGCGGGCGGGTGACGGAGTTTTCGCGCGAAGTCGAGTTTTTCGTGCGCCTGCGCGATTCATCTATATTCGGCTACCGCCGAAATAGCTGAATCGCTTCTTTAGGCGACGGCGCGCGGTTGAGTTTTGCCCTGCCTCGAACTGTTCTCTTTGTGAACAAAGAGAACCAGAAAACCGACGCTGCCAGTTAGGGCAATGCAAACATAGTTTGCAAATGCCGAGCGGCGAGGAGGAAGGCGAAGCCAAACTTTAGAGCGCATCCCTAAAGGGATGCGCTGGCCGGGTATAACCGCATGCACAAGACCTCGGCCCAGCCACAACCAAATCTACTGCGCGACGAAGACATAAGTAATCGTCCCCCGCTGCCGATCCGCCGCACTGGCATCCGCATTGAATCGCGATGCCCGAGCCGCCTGCACCGCCCGTTCCGCGATGCAATCTCCCGGCGAAGCCTGCTCCACCGCAGCACTCGTCACCTCGCCCTCCCGGTTCACCGTAATCCCGACCACCACCGTCCCCCCTTCGCGACACTGATAAGCCGGCACATGCAGATAAGTCGCATACCGACCCGCCAAATTATACGACACCGTCACATTCCCCTGCACCTTCACCGTCTTCCGTTCAGACCCGCCCTCCAGCTTGACCTGCGACGAAGAGGATTTCGGCATCCGGCTCCGTTTCGACATCTCGGCCAACTCGTCCATCCCCGACCGGAAAGCCTGCTGCCCCGCCTCCAACTCCCGCTGTACCCGCTCCGCCTCCTCCATCAACTGATCCACCCGCGTCCCCCGGTCATCCCGCAACGAAGCGTCCATCTTCGCATTCTGATCCGATATGCGATTCGAAACCGGTTCGTAATTCGCCTCCAACCGACGAATCGGCTCCGGTTTCGGCTCTTCCAATTCCGGTTTCGGTTCCTCCGGCTCGTTCGGATCGACCAGGTCGATATACATCGTAGTCGTCGGATTTTCGAGCACGATGATTTTATAGGAGACGAACAGGATGGCCGCAATCAGATAGAGCACCACCGTCACCAGCAGTCCGACCCGGTGACGATAGACCCATTCGCCCGCATCCGTCCTGCGCCGACGCGGATCGAACGGCAGCGCCATCCGCTCGCGCCGTCCGCCGCCGGGCGGAACCCGACGCGGCGGAGCGGAAGGAACCGTTCCCGGCCCCCGTTTCGTCGCCTGAGAAGAGCGCTGCGGAGCCGTCGCGCGCGCAGTGCGACCGGCCCGATCGGCCGGGTGTCTGTTTGGAGGTGTAGCCATTTGAACGACAAAGTTAATCATTTTCGACAAAGCGGCGAACCGCCGGGCGAACGACAGACCGACAAGTAGAATATACGAGAATTTTTCTATCTTTGCCCGCAATAAACGAACCGAAAACGATGACGGAAAAACAACAAACGCTCGCGGGAGCCTGCTCTTTCTCCGGCAAAGGATTGCATACGGGCGCGACCGTAAACCTGACGATACTGCCGGCGGCGGAAGGACACGGAATCAAATTCTGCCGGACGGACCTCGACGGGCGGCCGACGATCGACGCGGTGGCGGAAAACGTGGCCCAGACTTCGCGCAGCACGGTGTTGAAGAAGGGCGAAGCGACCGTTTCGACGGTCGAACACCTGATGGCGGCTTTGTGGGGATGCGGCGTGGACAACGCCCTGGTGGAGGTGGACGGCGGCGAGGTGCCGATCGCAGACGGTTCGGCGATGCCGTGGGTGAAACTCATTCGCCAGGCGGGGATCGTGGAACAGGCACAAAACCGGAAATACTACGAAATTTCGGAAAAAACCGTCCTCAGCTCCGGAGAGAATAATACGACAGAGATTATCGCTTACCCGGATGATACATTTTCGGCGGTGGTGAACGTCGATTTCGGCTCCAAAGTGGTGGGACAGCAATACGCCGTGTTTGCTGAAAGCGAAGACTTTGCGGAAGTGGTGGCGCCGAGCCGGACATTCGTTTTCCTGCACGAAATCGAACCGCTGATTCAGAACAATCTGATTCGCGGAGGGGACTTGGACAACGCCATCGTCATCGTCGAACAACCCGTTTCGGCGGACAAGGCGGCGCAGATCGGCAAACTGTTCGGACGCGAGGGGATTTCAGCGGATCGGCAGGGGTATCTCAACAACCTCGACCTGCACTTCGACAACGAAATCGCCCGTCACAAACTGCTGGATCTGCTGGGCGACCTGGCATTGGTGGGGATCAGGCTCAAGGGGCGGATTTTCGCCACGCGGCCGGGACACAAAGCCAATACGGAGTTCGCCAAACTGCTGCGGAAACACATCAAACGCGACGCAGATAAACCGACCTTCAAATACAACCCGAACATCGAGCCGCTGTACGACATCAACCAGATCAAAGCGATGCTGCCGCACCGGCCGCCGTTCCTGTTGGTGGACAAAATCATCCACATCACCGAAGAGTCGGTGGTGGGGATCAAGAACGTGACGATGAACGAACCGTTCTTCGTAGGGCACTTCCCGGACGAACCGGTGATGCCGGGGGTTTTGATCGTCGAAGCGATGGCCCAGTGCGGCGGGATTCTGGCCTTGAGCACCGTGCCGGATCCGGAAAATTACTCGACCTACTTCATGACGATCGACGGAGTGAAATACCGGCAAAAAGTGGTGCCGGGGGATACGCTCCAGTTCGAGCTGCGGCTCTCGGAGCCGATCCGGCGCGGGATCGTCAAGATGGACGCACGGGCATACGTGCGGGGGTCGCTGGCGACCGAGGCGCAACTCATGGCGCTCGTGACCAAAAACAAATAATCTCAGACACGCTTTTCGAATATGATACATCCTCTCGCCTACGTCCACCCGGACGCGAAACTGGGCAACAATGTGACCGTGGAACCTTTTGCATACATCGCCGGCAAGGTGACCATCGGGGACGGCACGTGGATCGGGCCGAACGCGGTGATTAACGACGGAGCGGTGATCGGTCGCGACTGCCGGATCTTCAGCGGGGCGGTGATTGCCGGAATTCCGCAGGACCTCAAGTTCAGGGGAGAGGAGACCACCGCCGTTATCGGCGACAGGACGATGATCCGCGAATGCGCTACGGTCAATCGGGGGACAGCGGCGAAGAATACGACGATCGTGGGGAGCGATACGCTGATCATGGCTTACGCGCATGTGGGACACGACTGCGTGGTGGGCGATCATTGCATTCTGGCCAACAACGTCTCGCTGGCGGGAGAGGTCGAACTAGACGACTGGGTGATTCTGGGGGGACATACGGCGATCCACCAGTTCTGTCGCGTCGGGAAACACGCCATGACCAGCGGCGGGACGATGGTCGGCAAAGACATTCCGCCGTTCATCAAGGCAGCGCACTATCCGGCATCGTACGTGGGGGTGAACACCATCGGACTGCGGCGGAGGGGATTCGACGCCAGACAGATCGAGGAGATTATGAACATCTGCCGGATCATGTTCCAGAACGGGTATTCTTACGGAAAAGCTTGCGGGTTGCTGGAAGAGCAGCTGCCCGATTCGGAGGCGCGGAAAGAGATGCTGGACTTCTTTGCGGGGTCGAAGCGGGGCGTTATCAAACCGTACCAGCCGCGGATGAAAGATCAGGACGAAGAGTAGCTTTTTTGCCGACTTAATTTGTTTGAACGCATAATATTGCTTACATTTGCATCGTTACGAGCGTTTTGCTCGTAGGTGAGATTTCGGAAACGGGGGTGTTTGACCTCCGTTTTCTGTTTATTATGCGGGACGAAACGAAAATGACGGATACCAGGACAGCTATACGGGAACTGATTCGCTCGACCATCGAGGGGGAGGGTTCTGCTTGGGGAGAGCGGGGGTTCTTCATCGTTGAACTCGCGTGTCGGGAGAACAGTGCGGGAGGGATCGACGAAATCACCGTGACGATGGATTGCGACGGGGCGGATGACGAGGGACGGATGCGGGGGGTCGGGATCGACGACTGCGCGTTACTGAACCGGGAGGTGACGGCCCGGCTGGAGGCGGAATACGGCGAAGGATGGGACTGCCAGCTCACCGTCATGTCGGCAGGGCTGGGACAGCCGCTGAAACTGGGACGGCAATACCAGAAACTCATCCGGCAGGCATCTTTAAAGGATGGAGGCGATTTGCCGCGCGTGGATGTGCTTTTCAAAGACGGGAAAAAACTGACGGGCGCGGTTTTGTGCGGCATCGGCTACGACTCCTCGGATGATGGGGCGGATGCTCCGTCGGCGATCGAAGTGGCTTATACCGTGAAAGAGCTCGTGCCGGGGAAGAAACGGAAAACCGACGTCGAACACCGCGAACAGATCCGATTGGCAGATACGAAAGCCGTAAGCGAGCACTTCGACTTCAAATAACGATCAAGCATTCAAAAACAACCTAAATATCCCGCCGAACCGCGGCGCGGACGCAGAAAAGAGCGATGGAAACGATAAATCTGATTAACACATTCGCCGAATTCAAGGAACTCAAGAATATCGACCGCGCCACCATGGTGAGCGTGCTGGAAGACGTCTTCCGGAACATGCTGGTCAAGACCTACGGATCGGACGAAAACTTCGACATCATCATCAACACCGAAAGCGGCGACTTCGAAATCTGGCGGAATCGGCTGGTGATGGAAGACGGCGACGTGCTGGACGAAAACACCCAGATCAGCCTGACCGATGCCCGGAAGATCGACCCGACGTATGAAGTGGGCGAAGAGGTGGCTACCGAAGTCAAATTCTCGGACTTCGGACGGCGCAGCGTCCTCGCGATTCGGCAGAACCTCGCTTCGCGGATTACGGATTTGGAAAAAGCCAATTTGTTCCAGAAATATACGGAGCGGGTGGGCGAGATCATTACCGGCGAGGTGTATCAGGTTTGGAAACGCGAAATCCTGGTGCTCGATGACGAAGACAACGAACTGTTGCTGCCCAAGGCGGAACAGATCCCGAGCGACTTCTTCCGCAAAGGAGATACGATTCGGGCCATTGTCTCGAAAGTCGAGATGATCAATAACAGCCCGAAAATCATTCTGTCGCGGACGGCGCCGGAGTTCCTCGAACGGTTGTTCGAGCTCGAAGTGCCGGAAATCTTCGACGGTTTGATCACCATCAAGAAAATCGTGCGGATTCCGGGCGAGCGGGCCAAGGTGGCGGTGGAATCCTATGACGAACGGATCGACCCGGTGGGCGCTTGCGTGGGGGTCAAGGGATCGAGAATCTACGGGATCGTCAAAGAGCTGCGGAACGAGAATATTGACGTGGTGAGCTACACGGCTAATCCGAGCCTGATGATCCAGCGCGCGCTGAATCCGGCGAAAGTGCTCTCGATCGACATCAACGAGGAGACCAAGACGGCGGAAGTACACCTCAAACCGAGCGAAATTTCGCTCGCTATCGGGAAAGGCGGCCTGAATATCCGGTTGGCCAGCATGCTGACGGGATACGACATCGACGTCTATCGCGAAACCAGCGAGGAGGATGAAGAAGACGTCGACCTGGCCGAATTCACCGACGAAATCGAACCCTGGATCATCGACCAGTTCAAGAAGATCGGCCTCGACACCGCTAAACGGGTGCTGGCACAGAACGCGGAAGACCTGGCCAAGCGAACCGACCTCGAAATGGAGACCATTCAGGAAGTACTCCGGATTTTGCGGAGCGAATTCGAGTAATCCCCTCCCCTTCTTCGAGTCGAGCGGGATTTCGCACGCACCGAGGCGGACGGACAGAAAACGGATTTTAAGGCAGCCGGGCCGACAAGCCGGTGCACATCAAAAAGAGGAAAGACAGATACATGGCAGCAGAGAAACAGACAAAAGTCAGATTGAGCGGCGTCGCACGCGAGTATAACGTGGGGCAGGGAACCATCGTGGAATTTCT
This sequence comes from Rikenella sp., assembly GCF_056799795.1. Classification (NCBI taxonomy): domain Bacteria; kingdom Pseudomonadati; phylum Bacteroidota; class Bacteroidia; order Bacteroidales; family Rikenellaceae; genus Rikenella; species Rikenella sp. Next base: position 67,893 of record NZ_JBQIQO010000008.1, on the reverse strand, counting down.
GGAAAAGAAAGGATTCAAGGTGGAACACGGGCCCAGCACCATTCTCGATCCGAAAGCCGTCGAACTCGTGCGGAACGAGTTCGGAGGGAAGAGCGTGCAGAAAATCGACATTCGCGAGAAAATCAAACCCGTGCGCGAGAGCGTATCGCTGCACGACAATGCTGCGCCCAACACGACTGCCGCAGCGGGAGACGAATCTGTCGGCACGGAGACCAAGAAGAAAAACACAGGAGCTACGGTCTTCGCTACGCCGGTCGAGACTTTGAGCGGGCCGAAAGTGGTCGGGAAACTCGACCTGAACGGGCCGAAGAAAAAAACGGCGACACCGGCGAAAAACGAATCGGCGACGACTGCTGCGGTTGAAAAACCGGCAGTGAAACAGCCGGAGCCGGAACCGGTGCCCGTTGTTAAGGCGGAGGCGGCGAAGACGCCGGCCGCTCCGGTTTCACCGGAGCCGAAACCGGTACAAACACAGGTCGAGACACCGGTCGCATCGACACCTGACGTAAAACCCACGACGAACGAAGAGAAGAAAGAGCCGGAAGTATTCCGCGCCAATGACGATGCCAATCGTCTGGCCGGGCCGAAGATCGTCGGAAAGATCGAACTGCCGACCACCTATGAGCGGGGACGCGGCGGGAAACGCAACCGGATCAAGAAAGGGAAAGTCGACGTGGCGAATACCCCGGGGACTTCGCGTCCGGCGACGGTGCATGGACAGGGAGCCAACGGTGGTCGTGGAGGGAATAATGCCGGCGGACGGTTCGGCGGGAATGCGAATGCCGGCGGCGGGCGGAAAGGCCGGGGCGGCAAGCAGCCGGTAGTGCGGCAGGAGGTGAGCGACGAAGACGTACAGAAGCAGATCAAAGAGACCTTGGCGCGGCTCACCAGCAAAGGCAAGGGGAGCAAGAGTGCGAAGTATCGGCGCGATAAGCGCGAGGCGATCCACGGACGGATGGCCGAAGAGATGGAGCAGCAGGAACGCGAAAAATCGATCCTCAAGGTGACGGAATTCGTGACCGTGAGCGAGTTGGCGACGATGATGGACGTTTCGGTGACGGATGTCATCACCGCTTGTATGAACCTCGGGCTGATGGTCTCGATCAACCAGCGGCTGGATGCCGAGGCTTTGGTGATCGTGGCCGAAGAGTTCGGCTACAAGGTCGAATTCGTAACGGTGGATATTCAGGAAGCCATTGTCGAAGAGGAGGATAAACCGGAAGACTTGCTGCCGCGGCCGCCGATCGTCACGGTCATGGGGCACGTCGACCACGGGAAGACGTCGCTTTTGGACTACATCCGGAAAACCAACGTGATCGAGGGCGAAGCGGGGGGGATTACCCAGCATATCGGGGCATATAGTGTGAAGATGGAGGATGGACGGCGGATCACTTTCCTCGATACGCCGGGGCACGAGGCGTTTACCGCGATGCGTGCCCGGGGGGCGAAGGTGACGGACGTGGCCATCATTATCATCGCCGCGGACGACAGCGTCATGCCGCAAACGGTAGAGGCGATCAACCACGCGCAGGCGGCAGGGGTGCCTATCGTATTTGCCATCAACAAGATCGACAAACCGAACGCCAATCCGGAAAAGATCAAAGAAGAGCTGGCCAACATGAACTACCTCGTCGAAGAATGGGGCGGGAAATACCAGTCTCAGGACGTGGCGGCAAAGAAAGGGACCAATGTCGACAAATTGTTGGAGAAGGTCTTGCTGGAGGCGGAACTGCTCGACCTGAAAGCCAATCCCAACCGGCGGGCGTCAGGGACGGTCGTCGAATCGTCGCTCGACAAGGGACGGGGATACGTCGCGACCGTACTGGTGAGCTCCGGAACGCTGCGCATCGGCGATGTGATGCTCTCGGGGACATACTCGGGGAGGGTCAAAGCCATGTTCAACGAACGGGGACAGAAAGTGACCGAAGCGGGGCCGGCGACACCGGTTTTGGTGTTGGGTCTCAACGGCGCGCCGCAGGCGGGCGACAACTTCAACGTCATGGAAGACGACAAAGCTGCGCGCGAGATCGCTAACAAACGTGAACAGTTGCAGCGGATGCAGGGCCTCAGGACACAGAAGCATATTACGCTGGACGAGATCGGGCGACGCATTGCGGTGGGGAACTTCAAGGAGTTGAACGTCATTATCAAGGGGGACGTGGACGGCTCCATCGAGGCGCTGACCGACTCGTTGGTGAAACTTTCGACCGAGGAGGTACAGGTGAACGTGATCCACAAAGCTGTGGGGCCGATTTCGGAGAGCGATATTTTGCTGGCTGCGGCTTCGAACGCCGTGATTATCGGGTTCCAGGTGCGTCCTTCGGCATCGGCACGGAAGCTGGCCGAGAAGGAAGAGATCGAGATTCGCCTCTACTCCATCATCTACGACGCCATCAACGAGATCAAGGATGCGATCGAGGGGATGCTGGCGCCGGAGACCCGAGAAGAGATCGTCTGCTCGGTGGAAGTCATGGAAGTCTTCAAGATTACGAAAGTGGGGACTGTCGCAGGGTGTCTGGTGCGGGAAGGAAAGATTACGCGGAATACCTTGATACGGGTGATTCGCGACGGGATCGTGGTCTACACCGGCAAACTGGGTTCGCTCAAGCGGTTCAAGGACGATGTCAAGGAGGTCGGGCCGAACATGGAGTGCGGTTTGAACATCGAGAACTACAACGACATCAAGGTGGGGGATATTATCGAGGGGTACGAGCAGGTGGAAGTGGCGCGGAAGTTGTCGTAGGCTCTCCTTATTCATTCAAAGAGCGTGGGGCGAAGAGAATTTCTTCACCCCACGCTCTTTTTCTTTCTTGAACTTTTATACGGTTCGATCCTCCGACTCATCGTCCCGCCGCCGCTCTCGGAGCTTCGGATACCGCAGCCGGCGACGCAAAATAGCGAGCAATTCGCCCGTCGGACACACCACCCGACACCACGGACGGTGGAAAAAGAGCGACGCCCCGAGCCCGATTCCAGCCAATACGATCGACGAAGTAGCCGCCGCTCGGATCAAAAAAGCCGTGAACGGCTCGATATCGGCCAGTTCGAACCGCGGCCGGAGGATCAACAATCCGACGATAGCCGCCAGCAGTAAACGTCGGCCCCACCGCGCTCCCTTCAAGACCGGTTTCGGAATCGGTCGTTTCCCGGGCCAAAGCTTTCCCGCCAACTCCTGCGCCGCACCGAAAGGACACAGATAGGCGCAATAAAAATCCCGGTTGGTAAACAGCGGTATCAATACCGCCGTCAGCACGACCGCGAGCGTCCCGAACCGCGCAATGGAGGAGGCATCGAAAAGCAGCCAGTTGTACAACAAGCTCAGCGACACGAAAGCTCCCTGCCAAATCCCCAGCACGGCCACCGAAAGCACCAGCAACGGGATTCTGATTTTCCGCGTCGTCTCGGGCGACAGAAAGCAGGCCAGCGACATGATGGTCACGAACAGCATGGCAAACTCGCCCAAATAGTTGGTTACGAAGTCCCACGACCGGTTTTTCGGTTCCCGCCGGAGCAACGCGGCCAGGGTCTTATTCACATCGGCAATCACGGCCTGCGAGGTATGGGTAGCCCCCGACAAAGCGTCTACGTCGGGAATCCGATCATACAGATGGCGCCCGTTCCACTGCTCCAAAAATCGGGCTTCGGCCAGCCGCCGCACGAAACGCGGGGTCTCGTTATTAGGCAACATTCTCACGCCCCGGATAATCATCTCTCTGTCCAAAAAAATCACCACAGAGACCGGCCCGCCGAATCCCCGAGTCGTATTATGCTCCTGCCGACCGGCGATCAGGTAGCCGGACAAGGCATGGGGCTCTTCGGCTGTTCGCACTTCGTACATCACCGAGTCGTCGGTGGTCAATGTAACGGGGTGTTCGAAAAACCGGGCGACAAGGGTCGAGTCGAAACGGGTCGGAGCCTCGGGGGCCACCACTTCCCTCTCCTGACGACCGAACACGGCGTCCCGGTTCTCACTCAGGGCATAAAGCACGACGAGCAAAAACAACAGCTTAGGGATCTTATTGACAATATGCTGCCAATACCGAAGGTGACCTGACATTCCTTTTTCGTAAAACAATTCCTTATCTGCACATGGTTCTTATACCGGCTGGTACTGTTCTTTTTGTTCACAAAAAGAACCAAAAAAACTTCAGAGCGCATCCCTGCGGGATGCTCTGGCCGTGTCTGCCCGATTGGTTGGGCTGGATTCTCGGTGTGGCGCGCTTGGGGGTTAACCTTATTATTAGCGCGCTCACCGAGAAAATCTCAGCCCAACGAACGAGGCGGAAAGAACCCGTGGTCGGCCCACCGGGACGACCTCTGCAAAAGTTCTTTGGGTACCTTTCTTTCAAGAAAGGTACGGTTCCAGCAGGCACAAAGAACTACGCACGATAAGCAATCGCTATATTGACAAATGTAATGATTTTTCGGCAGCATTTCGTTCCCCGGAAATGGAATAAAGTTTGTATTTTCGTGAGTCGAAAAAAGAAAAATCCAGCTATGAACGACAGACCAGTGCGAGTTCGTTTCGCCCCCAGCCCCACCGGGCCATTGCATATGGGCGGCGTGCGCACCGCCTTGTACAACTACCTTTTCGCCCGTCAGCACAGCGGCTCTTTTTTGTTGCGGATCGAAGACACCGACTCTCATCGGTTCGTGCCCGGCGCCGAAGCATACATCATCGAATCGCTGAAATGGTGCGGCATCGAGATCGACGAAGGAGTGAGCGTCGGCGGGCCGCACGCCCCCTACCGGCAGAGCGAACGGCGCGAAATCTATCTCAAATACGCCGAACAGTTAGTCAAAGACGGGTGGGCATACTATGCCTTCGACACCCCGGAAGAGCTGGAAGCCATTCGGAAAGAGTACGAAGAACGGGGCGAGACCTTCGCCTACAATTATGCCGTCCGGACGAAATTAGCCACCTCGATCGCCCTGCCTGAGGAGGAGGTAAAGGCACGTATCGCGCGGGGCGACCAGTGGACGATCCGGTTCAAAATGCCGGAGGGAGAGACCATCGAGATGGACGACATGATCCGGGGGCATGTGACGGTCAACAGTTCGACTCTGGACGACAAAGTGCTGTACAAATCGGCAGACGCGCTGCCCACTTACCACTTAGCCAACATCGTGGACGACTACCTGATGGAGATCACCCACGTGATCCGAGGCGAAGAGTGGCTGCCGTCGCTGCCGCTGCACGTGATGCTCTACCGGGCATTCGGCTGGGAGGAACGGATGCCGCGGTTCGCCCACCTGCCGCTGTTGCTGAAGCCGACCGGCGGGGGCAAACTCAGCAAGCGGGACGGGGACAAGTTGGGATTTCCGGTCTTCCCGCTGCAATGGAAACCGCAGGACGGCGGCGAAGGGGCACGGGGATATCGCGAAGACGGCTATTTCCCGGAAGCATTCGTCAACCTGCTGGCCCTGCTGGGGTGGAATCCGGGGAACGACCACTCGGAAATCCTCTCGATGCCGGAGTTGATCGATCTCTTCTCGCTCGAACGCGTGAGCAAGTCGGGAGCGCGGTTCGACCCGGAAAAGGCCCGGTGGTTCAACGCGCAATACCTCCATCACAAGTCGGACGCGGAACTGGCGGCGCTCTTTCTGCCCGTGCTGGCGGCACACGGTCATCGGGATATCCCGGTGGCGAAAGTGGAACGCATTACGGGATTGATCAAGGAGCGGGCGACGTTCATCGGCGATCTGTGGCCGCTGGCCGCCTACTTCTTCGAGGCTCCGCAGGAGTACGACCCGAAAGCGGTGGCGAAATTCTGGAAAGACGACAATCCGGAACACCTCCAGAACCTGCGGCGGCAGTTAGAGGTGGTCGAAGACTTCACGGCTCCGAACCTCGAAGCGAAAGCGCACGCGTGGATCGAGGAGCAGGGATTGCCGATGGGTAAAGTAATGAATACCTTGCGTTTGGCCTTGGTGGGGTCGAGCACGGGGGCGAACCTCTTCGACATCGCAGAGCTGATCGGCCGGGAAGAGTTCCTGCGACGGATCGAACGGGCGCACGAGATATTGGGGTAGCGTCGTCCGACCCGGCGATAGGGTCTGACTTTACGCGGGATGCCGATGTGCCTTTGAACGGCACGTTCCCGTACTATTCGGACGGCGTCGTAGGTGAGAAGTACGGCGACGGTCATTACAAGGCCACCAACGGTCGTCTCTACAAGGTAAGCACCTCGGGCGAGGGAACCCCGCTCGCCTGGTACCCCGCCCCGGGCTATCGCCGTCGGGATACGGGCGCGCTGAGCACCGTCGGCGGCAACGGTTACAGCTGGTCTTCCGCGGTCGGCGGTACCAATGGCATGTACTTGTTTTTCAGCGTGACGTACCTCAATCCCAGCAGCGCGACGAGCCGGGCCTACGGTTATCAGCTGCGGTGCCTCTCGGAATAAACGGGACGGGATGGCAAGTACGAACCGGTCGAAAATGCAAAAAGCGGGGGCGCAACTGTTGTTACAGTTGCGCCCCCGCTTCTCTTATACCTCGGCGCTGTTTAGTTCGAGAAGGTCAAGCCCGCCTCCGAAGCGTCGACCAGCACCGGTTTCTCCTTGTTCACCTTACCGCCCAGAATCTGTTTGGACAGCTCGTTCACCAAGTTCCGCTGCAACGACCGCTTGATGGGCCGTGCTCCGAACTGCGGATCGAACCCGTCCTCGGCCAGCCAGTCCACCGCCCGATCGCTCACCGCCAGCTCGATGCCGCTCTGGGCCAGCATCCGCGTCAGGGAGTTGATCTGGAGCGTCACGATCTGACGCACATCGGTCAGCGTCAACGGCAGAAACATGATGATCTCGTCGATTCGGTTCAGGAACTCCGGACGGATCGTCTGTTTCAGCAAATCCATCAGCTCGTTCTTCGTCGACTCGATAATACCGTCCCGTTTGTCCGCCGCCATCTCCTTGTCGTTCAGCCCGTCGAACCGCTCATTGATGATGTGCGACCCGATGTTCGACGTCATGATGATGATCGTGTTGCGGAAGTCGACCGTCCGGCCCTTGTTGTCCGTCAACCGGCCATCGTCCAGCACCTGAAGCAGGATATTGAAGACATCCGGATGAGCCTTTTCAATCTCGTCGAGCAGCACCACCGAATAGGGCTTGCGCCGCACCGCCTCCGTCAGCTGTCCCCCTTCGTCGTAGCCCACGTATCCCGGAGGCGCCCCGATCAACCGCGACACGCTGTGCCGCTCCTGGTATTCGCTCATGTCGATCCGCGTCATCAGGTTGGCGTCGTTGAAGAGGAATTCCGCCAACGCCTTGGCCAGCTCGGTCTTCCCCACCCCGGTCGTCCCGAGGAAGATAAACGAACCGATCGGTTTGTGCGGATCCTGCAACCCGGCCCGCGAACGCCGCACAGCATCCGAAATGGCCCGAATCGCCTCGTCCTGACCGATCACCCGTTTGTGCAGCTCGTCCTCCATGAAGAGGAGCTTTTCGCGTTCGCTGGCCAGCATCCGGCTCACCGGAATCCCCGTCCAACGCGAAACCACGCCGGCGATATCCTCGGCATCGACCTCCTCTTTGATCATCGGATTGTCGTTCTGGTTCTCGCCCAGCTGCGCCTGCAACCGTTCGATCTCCTTCTCCGACTCCTGAATCTTGCCGTACCGCAGCTCGGCCACCCGGCCGTAGTCGCCGCGCCGTTCCGCGTCGGCCGCCTCCATCTTGAAGTTGTCGATCGCCTCTTTCTCCTTCTGAATCCCCTCGATGATGTCACGCTCGCCCTGCCACTTGGCCCGCAGCGAGTTCCGCTGCGCATTGAGCTCTTCGATCTGCTGGGTCAGCTCTTCCACCTTCTTGTCGTCGTTCTCCCGGCGAATCGCCTCGCGTTCGATTTCGAGCTGCCGCACCCGCCGGTCGAGCTCGTCGATCTCTTCGGGCACAGAGTTCATCTCGGTACGGAGCTTGGCAGCCGCCTCGTCGATCAGGTCGATCGCCTTGTCCGGCAGGAACCGAGAGGTGATATAGCGGTGCGAAAGCTCGACCGAAGCGATGATCGCCTCGTCTTTGATCCGCACCTTGTGGTGATTTTCGTAACGCTCCTTCAGCCCGCGGAGGATCGAGATGGCATCGGGCACACTCGGCTCGTCGACCATCACCTTCTGGAACCGCCGTTCCAGAGCCTTATCCTTTTCGAAATACTTCTGGTACTCGTCCAGCGTCGTCGCCCCGATCGAGCGCAGTTCGCCCCGCGCCAACGCCGGTTTCAGGATATTGGCGGCGTCCATCGCCCCTTCGCCGCCGCCAGCGCCGACCAGGGTATGGATTTCATCGATGAAGAGGATGATTTGGCCGTCGGAATCGGTCACCTCTTTGACCACCGCTTTGAGCCGCTCTTCGAACTCGCCTTTGTACTTGGCCCCGGCGATCAGGGCCCCCATATCGAGCGAAAAGAGCTGTTTGTCTTTCAGGTTTTCCGGTACGTCGCCCTCCACGATCCGATGGGCCAGCCCCTCGGCGATGGCGGTCTTCCCGACCCCCGGCTCGCCGACCAGAATCGGGTTGTTCTTCGTGCGCCGGGTCAGAATCTGGAGCACGCGGCGGATCTCTTCGTCGCGCCCGATCACCGGGTCGAGTTTCCCTTTGCGCACCTGTTCGATCAGGTTGATGGCATACTTGCCCAGCGCGTCGAACTGCTGTTCGTTGGTCTGGCTGTCGACAGTCGTCCCTTTGCGAAGCTCCTTAATCGCCGCGGAGAGCTCTTTGGCGGTCACGCCGGCGTCCTTGAGCAGTCGCCCCACTTCGGCCAGCCCCAGCAGAATGTGTTCCGGCGTAACGTATTTATCGCCGAACTGCGTGGTGGCCTGCATGGCTTTCTGCATCACCTGATTGCTCTCCGAGGAGAGGTAGGGCTCGCCGCCCTGCACTTTGGGCAGGCGCGAGAGATCGTTCTGCACAGCCGTCCGCAAGGCGGTCATATTGGCTCCCACTTTGCCCAACAGGTAGACGCCGATGGAGTCCTCCTCGCGGAGCATGGCGCTCAGGATGTGGGCCGGTTCGACAGCCTGCTGCCCGCCGGCGACGGCGAGGTTCACCGCCTGTTGGAGCAGCTCCTGCGCCTTGATGGTTAAATTACTGGTTGTCATAATGGTGTTTATAGATTTTATAATTATTTCCGGTTATTTGCCCGTTAAATCCTGCAAACTTCCTGCCAAAAAAGGGGTGCCTGACATTTTGTCAAGCACCCCTTCCGCCAGTCACCGAACCAGCGGTTCTACCGTTTCAGTTCGTAATACGGAATGCGGCCGAGCGGCACGGAAATCTCCATCACCAACGGCCCTTTGAAGCGTTTCCCCTGATCGTCCACCCATGTTCCGCGCGGCAGACGCACGGTGCGTTTGCCTTCGGCCGTCACCACAGGAGCCACGAGGTATTTCGCCCCGAGCATATACTGGTCGCGACAGTCCCAGAACCCTTTGTTGGGATACATATACTCCATGCTCCGTACCATCGGTTCGCCGGTCTTGGCCGCCTGTGCGGCGGTTTCGAGCAGGTAGGGGGCCATTTTTTCGTGCAGTTTCGCCGCTGCCCGGCAGTAGCCGAGGTGTTCGGCGTCGAGCACGCGCCACGGCGCGACCGAGAACTGCATCATCGGCATCAGGGCATGCAGCTGGGCCGACCGGACGATCAAATCCTGATCCAGCCGCTCCTGCGCTTCGGCGGAGAAGTCGGCTACCTGACCGCCTCCGACCATATCGGGACAGGTGTAAGGATACCCCAAAATCCCCGCATTGATCATCTCGGGCACGAGCTGTTGCAAGGCTTCCCAGCTGTGGTTCTTGTCGGCGAGCCGCTGCACGAGGGGCAACCCCTGCAATCCCCAGGCGGCACGATATTCGTTGTACGGGAACCGGTTCCCCAGTTCGCCCCACCGCTGCAAGTGATCGACCGCCCGGGCGTCCTTGTCGTGATAATCCTGGGTGGCAGGATCATAAAAATAGGTATCCCCGGCATCGAATTTGAAGCCGTCCACGCCATATTCCCGCTGCATGCGTTCGAGCTGACGCTGCAAATGAGCGAACGCCGCCGGGTTGGTCAGGTCGTAACAAGCGCTGTAACCGTTCCACCACGGTATGATCGCGGCTTTGTTCGTTCCTTTTTGTTTGATAAGGAACCCTTTGGACTGTAATTCGCGAAATTCCGGACTGTCCGGACTCACGAACGGCGACATCCACAACATCACGTTGAATCCTTTGGCGTGCAACCGGTCGATCATCCCTTTCGGATCGGGAAAGCGCTCGGCTTTGAAGTCGAAGTTACCGTAGTACCGCTGCCAGTTGTCGTCCACCATCAGTATCCCGGCAGGAAAGCCGTGGGCCAGAATGTCGTCCGCGTAGCGTTCGATGGCCTCCTGGCTCTGGTCGTATTGCAGTTCGATCCAGGTATTATATTGCGGCCGGCTGAAAAAGCGTTCGGGCGGGGTCTGTCCGTTCGAGCGGAACCGGGCGTTTTTGCCGAGAATCACGGCTTCGCGCAAGGTTTTCCCGGCTTTCACAGCCCGAACGTCTCCGACGGGCGAGTCGATGAGGAATTTCCGCCCGTCGAACCGAAAGGTGAACGGCGCGTCGCTCCAAATATACCGTCCGAGGCTGGAGACGAGGAACGGAGCGGACTGGTTTTGGAGGTTATCCGCGCCTAACCGATAGCTCCGGTCGGCGGCCTCGAAAGGCATGGCGGCACCGAGAGCCGTATAAGCTCCCCACCACCGCTCTCCGGCGAGCACCGGAATTTCGCTCTTATGTTGTCCGGAGGCGGTGCGGCACACTGTCAACAAAACGATCGAGGTCAGAAAAATCGAGAGATATCGGTTCTTTTTCATCGGATTGGCTATAATTTGACTGATCAAAGGACTATTTTCTTGAGTAACGAGGTGAAATACAAGGTTTGTTCGCCGAACAGCGGGCCGGTGATGGAGGCGTATTCACCAATCATTTCGGTCATGAATCGCTGGTATTCGGCCATGTCGGGCACATCGATCTGCAAGGAGTAGGTGTAATGCGGATCGCCGTGGTCGGTCAGCACGCGGGTGAAAAGCATCCGTGTCTGGTCGCTGCCGAACCCACCGGCGCGCAAAAAAGGTACGAACTGCCTCACAAAGAGGTCGTACCACCGTTCATGCACGGCGGGCTCGACAATAAAGGTGGTATTTACGATATACATGGTTTCTCGAAATCTGTCTGGTTTCAGGGCTTCAGTGGGTATAGGGCCGATTTCGGATGCCGGGCGGAGCCTTCCGGCACTCGGAAGGGGCTGCCTCTACCCCAATTCTTTATCCGTGCACCTGACGCAAATACATGACAACTGTCCGGTCTGAAACAATTGCCCCCGATCAATTCCGATTCGGGAGGAACGAGTATTCCGACGAGTAGGTCAACATTTGATCCACATAATCCGTCGGGTACTCGATCCGGACATCCGTCATGGCTCCTGCCTCGTCCAGTACCGGCACATACCGCGGATTCACAAAGCCCGAGTAAGGAGCTATATTCAACGCCGCATACCGTTTCAACACCTCGCCGTGCAACGTCGGATCGACCTTCACGCCGTACCGTTCGACCAGCTCCATCCCCGCCTTGAAATCGCCCTCCGACTTGATGCGCTGAATCTCGCGCAGCAGCTCGCCGAACAACTCCCGCAACTTATCGTAGTCGTTCACCACCACATACGTTTTCCCCGCTTCGGTGACAAACTCCACCACCCGATCCGCCTTGCCCCGCTCGTAAACCCAACCGGCGATCAACGCCCGATTACGCATGTGCGCCTCTTCGATATTCTTGCCCGGCTCGATCCGCGTCAGCTGCGTCATCAGACCGTTCATCATGTAGTTGTTGTACTCGGCCTTCGCCACGTCGAGCGTCGGAATCACCCCCAACTCGACCAGCTTCGGATCGTTCATGTAGTAGAGCGCGAACAGATCCGCCCGGGCCTCTTCGAGCGTCGAGCCGTAGTTTTTCAACTCGTCGCCCCGCACCCCTTCGGCCAATTGTCCCGAAGCGTGTCCCAGACACTCGTGCAGGTCGGTGTGCAGGTTATTCCCCACCGTCCCCCACTTCGCACGCAGTTCGCGGTCTTCCGGCCTCAGGATGAACTCTTCGGCAAAGCCGTTCCCGGCGGCGGCTGCATCGTAAGCCGCCGTAATGTTGGCGATGGTCACCGATTTCGAACCGTGGTCGCGCCGGATCCAGTCCGCATTGGGCAGGTTGATCCCGATCGGCGTCGCGGGATAGCAGTCGCCGCCCAGCATCGCTACGGTAATCACCTTGGCCGACACCCCTTTGACCTGCGGTTTGCGGTACCGGGGATCGATCGGCGAGTGGTCTTCGAACCACTGGGCATTGTCGCTGATAATCTGCGTCGTCTTGGTCGCTTCAAGATTCTTGAAGTTCACGGTCGACTCCCATGAAGCCTTGTACCCCAGCGGATCGCCGTAGTTTTCGATAAACCCGTTCACGTAGTCCACCGTCGACTTCGTGTCCTGCACCCAGGCCACGTTGTAGTCGTCGAAACGCTTCAGGTCGCCGGTCTTGTAGTAGTCGATCAGCGTCCGGGTATAGGCCTCCTGCTCCGGCGTGTCGGCCACCGCAGCGGCCCGTTCCAGCCATTTGACGATCTCGCGGATCGCCGGCCCGTACATCCCGTCGGCCGACCAGACCCGTTCGACGATCTTCCCGTCCGCCCCCTTGACCAGCTGGCTGTTCAGCCCGTAAGAGACCGGCTGCCGGTCGGTGGTATCGGTCAGGGCGGTGTAGAACGCCTCGGCCTCCTGCTGGGTCACGCCGTTGTAGTAGTTGCAGGCCGATGCGGCAATCATATCCACGCCGGCGGTCTGATCGACCCGTTTCGGATAGAGCGTCGGGTCGAAAATCACGGCTTTCACGGTGTCGAGCAGCGTCCCCTGAATATCTCCGAACTTATCCGCAGGCGTAGCGGCAAGCAGGGTGTCGAAATACTCGGCACTGAATTCCGGGGTGAACTTGTCGCCGGAATAGTGGTGATGCACGCCATTGGCGAACCAGACTTTTTTGAGGTATTTTTCGAACGCAAGCCACTGGTCGGTGGTCTTATCGCCGTCGTAAGTCGTATAAATGGCTTCGAGCGTCCGTCGCACCGGGAGGTTGTATTTGCAGTTCTGGTCGTAGAGGATATCCCGTCCGCAGAGCGCAGCCTGACCGAGGTAGTAGATAAACTGTTTCTGCCGCGGGGTGAGGCTGTCGAAATCGGGTACCCGATAGCGCAGCACGTTGATGTCGTCGAATCGGTCGATGTGCCATTGGAAGTTCTCCGCCTGCGCATCCTTTGCGTTGCGGTCGGCTCCGCAACCGGTGGTCAATAGTGTGGTCATAAGCAAAGCGGCCGCCAGGCCGGTCTTCTGTTTCATCGTCTGTATTTTGAGTTCGTTATATTTCGTTTCCAGTCGGCTCTACCCCGCCTTCGAGGTCACTCGTTCCAGATTTCCCAGCTGCGCTCCGCCTGGAGCACCAGCATCTCCAGCCCGCACTTCACCCACGCCCCGCGCCGACGTCCCTCGCGCAGAAAAGCGGTCTCGGCCGGATTGTAGATCAGATCGTAGAGGTAATGCCCCGCCCCGATACGCTCATAAGGCAGAGCCGGCCGGGCATCCTGATTGGGGTACATCCCCAAAGGCGTGGTGTTGACGATCAGCCGGTGTTCCGCCACGATCTCCGGCGTCAACTGTTCATAAGCCAGCCGAGCCGCTCCCGCCGCCGTCCGCGATACTTCGACGTAAGCAATCCCCAGTTTGTTCAACACGTAATGCACCGCCTGGGCCGCGCCTCCCGTTCCCAACACCAGTGCCTTCAGCGACGAGAGCTCACCCGGAAAAGTCCGCAGCATCTCTCGCAACGACATCTCGAAACCGTACACATCCGTATTATAACCCCGGAACGAGCCGTCGGCCCCCACCCGCACGCAGTTCACCGCCCCCACCTCCCGCGCCTCCGGGTCGATCTCCGCCAACAGCGGCAGGACATGTTGCTTGTGCGGAATGGTGATGTTGAACCCGCAGATATCCTCCGGCAAAACCCGCCTCAACTCCTCGATCCGCTCCACCGGGAAATTTTCATACGCACACTCCCCCTGCAACCCCTCCGCCGCGAACTTCGCTGCGAAATAGCCCGCCGAAAAGGAGTGTCCGAGCGGAAAACCTATCAACCCGTATCTTTTCATCGTTTCTTAATGCTTTTCGGCCTCCTGTTCCGCCGCCCGCCGCCGCGACAACACGGCCGCTCCCCGCTCGATCCCCCAGATCAGCAGGAATCCCGCCGCCATAAACACGATCGCCCAGCCCAACAACGCCGGCTGCCCGGTCAGCTGCTCATAACTCCCCGGCAGGACATTCCGCTCCACCAGCGGCAAGACCTCGCCGTGGCTATTGGTATAGGTTTCCACCACCCGTTTCCACGGCCATATCTTGTTGAGCGACCCCACCATAAAACCGGTCAGCAAAGCCACCGTCACCCCGTGATACTTGGCCAGCAGCCACGAAAGGAGGTGCGAGAAGCTGACGATCCCCACCACCGCTCCCACAGCGAACAGCAGCAGCACCGGCACATTAAAGGTCGACACGGCTCCGATAATATAGGCGTACTTGCCCAGCAAGAGCAAGATGAAAGCCCCCGAAATCCCGGGCAGGATCATGGCGCAGATCGCCACCGCCCCCGAGAGCACGATAAACCACCACGCATCCGGCGTCGACGCCGGGCTCAGCACCGTAATCACATAGGCGGCCACGGCTCCCGCCACCAAAGCGACGACGGTGCCGATCCCCCACCGTTTCACCTCGCGCGCCACGAGCCACGACGAGGCGATAATCAGTCCGAAGAAGAACGACCAGACGAAGATCGGATAACTCTCCAAGAGATATTTCATCAGTTTGGCGAGCGAGAAGATCGAGATGGCGATCCCGGCCAGCACGGAGAAGAGAAATCCGCCGTGAATATGTCGCCAGAATCCGCGCAGGTCGAACCGGCCCAGAAGCCTCAACGCCGTGAGGTCGAACGATCGGATCGCTCCGACCAGCTCTTCGTAAATCCCCGTAATAAAAGCGATCGTCCCGCCCGAGACGCCTGGAATCACATCGGCGGCCCCCATTCCGATGCCCTTGAGCACCAGCAGGGGATAGTTTCTTTTCGATTTCATAGAGAAGAAGTATTCGAATTAACCGGAAAAGACAAAGGTATCTTTTTTCAAGCAATTTCCCTCTCGCCGCCCCCACCGAATCCCTCGACAAGCTTGCCATCCAAAAAGCGGGCTCGGAAAAGATTCCGAGCCCGCTTGATTTTTCGTTGCGAGAAAGCAATCCTCGCCTACAACGAGCGGATCACCTTCATCATCTGCTCGCCCAGCCCGATCCGGTAGCCCTGCGAAACGAACACTACCCGACCGAACGTATCGGCCACCACAAAGACCGGCAGATCGTTCATATTCGTCAACTCCAGCGACTGCCGAAGCATCCCGGCCACCTCGCCGTCTTTGTCAACGCCGTAGGTAATCGTCTTCGGCAGCTCGCCGAACTCCGACGCGTCGAACGCCGCCAACTGTTCCGCCGTCGGGAAGAGGAACACCAGCCCCCTGCCCCACTGTTCCAACTCGGTCTTGAGAGCGGCGATGTCGCGCAACGCATGGTTAGTCGGCTCTTTCTTCACCTCCAACAAAGCCAGCACAAAGTACCCCCGACCAGTGGTCGAAAGAATCGACTGCGGCTCGGTCGCCCCCTGGGCCAGAAATTTAGACTCCGGATTCATCGTGCCGATCACCTGCACGGCGTTGTCGTCCTCGCGCATCGTCATATCGATCGTCGTCTGTCGCCCCGCCTCGATCGGAAAGAAGCGCACCTCGCTCAACACCGTTCCGTCCGCCATCCGCGTACCGCTCGTGAGCATGTAGTCGCCCGCCTCCAGCACCACCGGCTTCCGGAAAATCGACGACAAGGCGCCCGCAGCCCCCATATCCGCGTCCGGATCGCTCAGTTCGATCGTCTCGTAACGCCCGTTCCGGAAACGCGCCACCGTAAAGTGGCTGTAATATTTCGGATCGTCATTGTGTTTGCTCGGCACGTAGTTCACCATCAACGTCCCGCGCGGCACGGCACTCGCCGCAGCCGCCGAAGCCGCTTCACCGTCGAAATCGACGTTCCGCCAAGCATCCACACCGCACGTCGCCGACAAATCGTAGTATTGCAACCGTCCCGTCACCGGTTCATGCCGCGCCGGAATCCCCTTGCTGCGCGCCATGGCGATGAAATAACGGTCGCGAGCCGCCCGGTCGCCCATCCCCGAACGCTGTACCCCGAGGGCCGAGATCGGCAGCCGGCTCGGGTTGAGGCTGTCCACCAGCTCCACCCCCTTCGCCTTAAGGATAATCTCCTCGATGGTCGCCGGTTCGGAGGCCATCGCCGACCGATAAGGCACCAGCAACTCCCGTCCCACCCGCGGGTTGAGGATATACTCTTTAAAGTAAGGCCGTCCTTTATAGGCTGTCGCACCGGTCAGGTGATCGGCGAGCACCGCCGCCGGCGTGTCCTGCAAGTCTTTGGTCGAGACCACATCCAGCAGGTCGAAAGCTGTAATCAACTCACCCAACTTCGCCGCCTCGGAGAGGAATTTCGCAATCTCCGCCCAGTTCCCGCGGCTCGTCGAAATCGCGTTCCACACCCGAGCGGTATCGGCACCGATCCGCTGCGCCAGCGCAAAGGCATCCTCCTTCGACATCCAGCCGGAGATATAGGCATTCCGGATCGAGTCCTCCTGTGCCAGCCGCAGCCCGTTGGCAGCCCGTTGTTCCGGCGTCACGCGATCCGCGGTTTTGCCCTCCGCCGGCGGAACGATGTCGAACGCAGCGGCATAGCTTTCACCCGCTCCGCCCCGACGATTCAGAACGATCACCAGCGTATCCTGCTTCCCGAACGAGAGTTTTTCGTATCCGAAGTCAGCCCCGTCGGTCGCCCAGACGAGCATGTCGCCCAATCCGGCGGTCATCGTGGTTTTCCCCTCGGCATCGGCCTTTTTGCGCACGGCAGGATAGAACTCGGCATAATTATAAATCCCGAAATCCACCGATGCTCCCGGTACCGCCGCGCCGGTCGTATCGCGCACCACAATGGTCGCGGTCGCCACCGGAGCGTAGTTGTGGGTGACGTTGATTTCGGTATGGAGCGGGGTGCGGCCGATCACCTCTTCGTCGCCGAGATAATCGCCGAAAACTTTCGTGTGCATCAGCATCCCGCGCTTGCTAGGGCCGTCGAACCACCCCATATCGAGCACCGGTTCCGGTTCGCAGGCTCCGAAGTAGTACCACTTCCCGTCGGCCCACGCTTCGACCCAGGCGTGGTTGTCGTCGGTATGCGCCCACCGCGGGGTATAGACCTGCCGCGCGGGAATCCCCACGGCCCGCAGAGCGGCCACGGTAAAGGTAGACTCCTCGCCGCACCGCCCCTGGGCATTCCGCACGGCTGCCGACGGAGACATGGTCCGCCCGTCGCTCGGCGTGTAGATCACCTTCTCGTGGCACCAGTGGTTCACCTCCAGAATGGCCTCTTCCATACTGAGCCCCTTGACGCGCTCTTTCAACTCGTCGTAGAAGGTCACGCGAGAGGTATCCAGATTCTCATTATTAATACGTACCGGCAGTACGTAGTGCAGGAACAGATCGTTCGGCACCGTCCGTCCCCAGGGCATCTCTTCGGCAGCCCGAAGCGAGGCGCGCACGTTGGCCAGATAAAGTTCCGGTGCATAATCGGTGGCATCGCCGACGGGCATGTAGGCATAGAGGAATTCCATTCCGTCCCGTTCTTTCGGGGTGGCCTCGGCGGGCAGTTCGGGGAGCCAGTCCGCTCGTTCGGCGACTCGCTCGGCGACACGTTGCCGGGTCTGCGCCTGCTCCACCAGCCGGCCGCTGCCGCCGCAGGCGGTCAGCAAGGCGAGGGCCCATGCGGCAAAAAGTGTTTTCTTCATGGTGTTTGGGTATAATGTTTTTAGGTATGTTCAACATGTCTCTCCGAGCGCCGAACTCTCGGGATTCGGGTATCGTTCGTCCCCGCCCCGGGCTACCGCAGTTCGGGCTCGGGCGTGCTGGGCGGCAATGGGCTCGAGGGGTCTCTCTGGTCGATTTCGGCGAGTGGAGCTAACGGCATATTTTTGGCTTTCTACACGCAGAGCCTCTACCCCAGCGGCACGTACTACCGTGGTCACGGTCTTCAGTTGCGTTGCCTCTCGGAATAAACGCGCCCACAGGGCGTTTTACTGGCCGTGTCTACCCCAATGGAACCGAGGCTGCCCGGTTCGAGTGCCGAACGGCACCGCCCCGGGCTACCGCGACGCGTACTCAGGCGCGCTGGGCGACGTAGGCAGCAACGGTTACAGTTGGTCATCCGCCACGAGCGGCATCGGCGGCCTGGACTTAAATTTCCATTCGCAGCACCTCAACACCGGCTTCTCAGACGGTCGCGCCCACGGTATTCAGTTGCGTTGCCTCTCGGAATAAACGGACGCACAGCGTCTCTTACTGGCTGTGTCTACCCCAAGCAATCCGACAGTCTCTACCCTACCTTCTTTGGTTGACGTTGGCGGCCGAAGCCTGCGGGGCCCACAGCAACGCCAGTTGCGGGCCTCCGCTGCGGGAGGCTTCGGCCCGCGCGACCCATTGGGTCGCAAAAGCACGGCCCATTCGTCCTTGACCAACAATAGCAATTCGCCGCCCCGTGTCAGCCTCACTGCGGCTCCGCTCTCGCTCCGCCACTCTTTCGCGCGTCTTGGGAAATCGTCAAAACGTGCTGGCACGTTTTGACGATTTCCCTCTTTAGGCGGCGGCGCGCGAGCTGGGCATTGCCCCGCCTCGAACTGTTCTTTCTGTGAACAGAAAGAACCAAAGAACCAACGCAGCAACCGAGAGCCATCAAACTTGTTTGAATGGCCGAGGTGCCAGGAGGAAGGTGTAGCCAAACTTTAGACGGATGCTTACGCATCCTCAAACTGCCGAAACCCTAACCAATACGACACTTGCAGGCAACGCTACAATCCTCTTACTCCCCAGCCTTCACCACCAACTCCACCGTGCGCATCTTCGTCCGTACCCGAAGCCACTCCGTCAGCTTCCGACGCTGATCCTCCTCCAAAGAGACATCCGACGCCGGAACAATGTAACAATAGACCACCGTATCCGCCACCCGACCGTCACCCGTAAAGACCGGAACCTTCGACAGACTCACCCGCCCCACCAGCTGCGTCCCCCACAACGATCCCAACTCACGCACAATATCCGCCGCAGGCAACGTATCCCGCAAATAACGATCGGTCAGCTGCTGCAACCGCTCGATTTTCCGATTCTTCTCCTCCAGAATCTCGACATTGCTGTGCAGGACGCTCTGCATCATCCGCCCGTCCAACCCATCGTCCGTCCCCGCCTGATGCACCACCAACCGCGTATGCTCCAGACGATAGGCCGGCAACTGATTGCGAGCCAGCGCAATCGCATCCTCCGACACTTTATTCCCGATCAGCATCACATCGATCGTCGAAGTGTCGCGCGCATAGGTCGGCGTGGCGCTCACCACCTCCGCCCCGTCGAACGTCAACACCCGCTCGATATATTCCCGGGCATTGCTCTCGAAAATCGTGCGCTGCACGATGTCGTAAGCCAGCACGATACTCGGCACCAACGTCATGGTCACGATCACCGTCATATAACGTCTCGCCCGCCGCTCCCGTTTGGGATCGACGAAAGCCGTCTTCCGGTACTTCAGAAACCGAACGATAATGAACGTCCCGACCGCGATGAACACCGCATTGATAAAGAAAAGATAGAACGCCCCGAGAAAAAAGGCCATATTCCCCCGCGCCAGCCCGAATCCGGCCGTACAGAGCGGCGGCATCAGCGCCGTAGCGATCGCCACCCCCGGAATCACCGTCGAAGTCCGATCCTTGCGCGACTGGGCCACGATTCCGGCCAGCCCCCCGAACAGCGCGATCAGCACATCATAAATAGTCGGCGTCGTCCGGGCCAGCAACTCGCTCTGGGCCGTACTGATCGGACTGATCCAGAAATAGAGAGTCGACGTGGCCAGCCCCACCGCCGCCGCCAGCCCCAGGCTGCGCAGCGACTGTTTCATCAGGTCGAAATCATTGACCCCCAAAGCCAGCCCCACCCCCATGATCGGCCCCATCAGCGGCGACACGAGCATCGCCCCGATGATCACCGCCGTGGAGTTGACATTCAGACCGATCGACGCGATGAAGATCGCGAAGATCAACACCCACAGATTCGTCCCCCGGAACTCGACCCCCCGGTTGATATTCTCACGCACCTCCTCCTCCGAGGCCTTGTCCTCGTCGAGGTTGAAACGATCGCGGATAAAATTGAGAAAACGGCTGCGGAGCGACGTATTGAACTCGTTCGATTCAGGCATAAGAACAACAGTTTTCGTTCAGCGAGAGACAAAGATACGGCTTTTCCCGAGGAGTCGCAACCCGCCGCCCGCAACGAGATTCCCGCCGGACTGCCGATCCCCCGCAAAATAAAGTTCACAGAAAAAGTCGCCTAAAATTTTTCGGGATATGATTTTTTATCTACATTTGAAAAACGAATCGGGGAGCACCGCTCCTTGCAGGGTGGTTTCGGCCTGTTGTCCGACCGGCGGAACCGAACGACTGAACTAAGGATAACCGGCGTGCCCGAACGGACACGCTACCAATAACTTAAATTAAAACTGTATGAGCAATTTTGACTACAACGACCGGAGCGAGATGGACTCTATGGGCGATGAACTGTACTCCGTGCCGGTGAAGGCGGGGAAGCGCATCTACTACTTCGATGTGAAAGCTACGCGCGGCGGGGACTACTATGTGACGATCACCGAAAGCCGCAAGAAGCAGATGCGTGACGGGAGTTTCACGATCGACAAGCACAAGATTCACTTATACAAAGAAGACTTCCAGAAATTCGGCGAAGGTTTCAAAGAGGTGGTAGACTACGTGAAACGCGAACGCCCGGAGCTGTTCAACCCGGACGGTTCGGCAATCGGCTCGGGACCGGCCAATGCGTCGGAAGGGACGAGCTCGATCTCTGAAGACGATTTCTTCAAAGGGTTGTAATTCGGCGGTTTACTTGTCTTTCAGGTAAACGACCGAACAAACGCCGCATGTCGAAAGAGCGATACGAAATGGCGCCGGGCACCGAAGTATTGGTTGCATGGAGCGGCGGCATCGACTCTGCGACTGCTGCGGAACTACTGCGCGAGGCGGGATACCGTCCTCGCGCTCTTTTTTTGGACATGCTCGACGCCGCTCCGGCACGGGAACGGGCACGGGAGATGGCCGAGAGGATGGGTATACCCTTGATGATCGAGCCTTGCCACGAGCTGTTCCGGCGCGAAATCATCGACTACACGCTGGCGGAACACGCTGCGGGACGGACACCGGCTCCGTGTTCGCGCTGCAATCCGCGGATCAAATGGCGACTCTTAGCCGAGACGGCCGACCGGATGGGGATTCGGCACATCGCGACGGGACACTATGCACGCACAGCGACCCTGGACGGACACGTTTGTTTCCGGCGCGGCGCAGATGCGGCGAAAGACCAGTCTTACTATTTGTGGGATGTGCCGGAAGAGATCGTCTCCCGGGCGATTTTGCCGTTGGGCGGCTACACCAAACAGGCCGTAAAGGCCGGCATGGCGAGGCGATATACCGGCCTGCCGACAGATCGGGAGAGCATGGGAGTCTGTTTTACGGGAGATTCGAATTACGAAGATTTTTTACGACGCCATTTACCGGTCGGCTGCCTGACCTCCGGCGAGGCGGTCGATTGGCGGACGGGAGCGGCGGTGGGCCGACACGAAGGATACGGACTCTACACGGCAGGACAAAAACGGGGGATTTCACCGATCGCTTCGGCACTGAACAAAGGCGGGAAGCCGATGCGGGTAGTTTCGCTCGATCCGTCACGGAACCGCGTGGTCGTCAGCACGGAAGAGGAGGCGCTATCGCGACGCACCGTGTGGCTGACGGCGTGGCGGACAGTAGTCGCACCCTCGATGTTGTCAAGATATGCCGATGAGTTGGAGATTCGGGTGCGGGGCATCGGGCGCAATCCGCAAAAAGGAGCTCGAATCACGGTCGAACCGGACAGCCGAATGCGGATCGACCTGTCGAACGATTCGGTCTGGGCTCCGATGCCCGGCCAGCCGGCGGTTTTCTATCTGAACGATTGCGTGGTCGGTGGCGGCATCCTGGACAGGATATAACAGCACTGCCGCTTTCGTGAAAGAAAGCGGCAGTGCCGAAGGATTCAAAGATGCGCACTACGCCCCGAACCCAGCCTCGCCGAGGCGCTTCACCTGTTTCGCCACATCCTGCCCCTGATCGTTCTGGTCGATCGAGAACTCCACCTCGTCCCCCGGCGCCAACGCCGAGAAATCGCCTTCGATCACATCCAGACTGTGGAAAAAGAGGTTGTTGTTCGGGTATTTGATAAACCCGTACCCCGTCTTGATGCTGAGAATCGTACTCGTATACCGCGCTCCCGGCTCCCGTCCGGCCCGTCCCGGCGGCGTAAACTCGTCCTCCGCTTCGACCACCGTCTCGTCAGCCTCTTCCCCTCCCTCTTCCGCCGCGTCGCCGCCTTGCGACTTGGCATCGTTCGCCACGAAGAGATTCATAATCAACTGATTATTCTGTTTCAACCCACAATCGATCACCTCCTGCATCGGCACCGGATAGTGCGCCAGGTTGAGCAGCTCGTGCGATGTTTTGGTCACGATCCGATTCCCCTCGTCGTTGATGTACTCGAACTCCCAGCTGATCAGCATCACCCGCACCCCCAGTGCAATGAGCTTGCGCACCAGCGGCACATAGTCCGTATCCGCCACCACCAGCACCGCAATGTCGATCTTGCCCCGGAGCGCCATCTCGTAGACCTCCAGCGCCAGCCACACGTCCGTTCCGCGCTCCTCCTTCCGTCCGTAGATGTTGCGAAGCGGCAGGTAGTGCGGATGTACCCCTTCCGACATCAGGATATCGTCGAAGACCCGGTCGTGATACAACTGGCTGCCGCGTTGCGCCGCGTCGGAAGCATTGAGCCGGCCGCGAAAATAGTGCGCCTCGTTGACCCGACAGCGTTTCGGATCGATCCCCTCCTCTTCGGCCACCCGCTGACAGATGAAGTCGTGCAATCCGTTCAGGCACAAGCGTCGCCGCTGGGGATGGATGTAATTGTAATAATTCGACGCGTGGAGCAGAAAGTTGCCGTCATAAAACACGCCGATCTTGGGCGCAGCGCAATGGTTGGAATACATAAGATACAATAGAAACGACTGGAATCGTGAGAGTTATTTAGGTCAATTCTATGACGGGTTCAAAGATAATATATTTTCATTAAAGTGAATCGGTTTTCGTCCTTTCTTCCGGAAAGATCGCGCCATTGAACGAAATCGAACATAAATAAACGATTGCGAAGGATTTGTTTCGAAATGACCGGTCGGATTTCTGACACTATTTTCGGATAGCGGCCGAACCGGGCCGATAAAAAAACTTGGCACGGTTTATGAGAAAAGAGCGAAGAAAACCCTATTTTTGAATTTTGGTATAAAAAAGCGCAGCGTTATGGGATATCATGAAATGGAGATCGGACTGAAACAAGTGGCCGCTTACGTGGCCCGGTGGCACGAAACGGGCCGCGTACCGACCATCGAACGGGACATCGTACTGGAACGGATGCAACGGATATACGCAGAAATCATGCAGTTGCGGTGTACGGACGGCGTGGCGATGCAACTGGCGGCAGCGAGAGTCGAGGTGGAACACGTACCGGCGACGAACGGATACGACGGCATGGCGCCGGAAGACGAATCGTTCGAAGTGAACGGCGGAGGAGTCGACTACGGTTTTGCGCCGATGGCGGAGAGCGGGGCGGCCACCGAGCCGGCAGCGACCGCGCAGTTCGAAGAGCGTCCGGCCGCTGAGCGGGAAGACCGGATGTCGCAAACGACCCATACAGTGCAGGAGGTGGGCGAACAGGATCCCTGCCCGTCGCAGACGCGTTTTCTGGAAGAGCGGGAGGTGGTTCTGCCTTTCCCGGAGGCTGCTGCAGCCGAATCGGCTGTAGAACCGGAGCCGGTCGAACCCGTTACGATAACCGAAACCGAGATCGAACCGGAACCGGAATCAGAGCCCGAGCAGGAGATCGAGCCGGAGACCGAAACTCCGGAGAAAGGAGGCCGGTCGGAAGAGAGCTACCTGACGCAGGAGAGCGGTTCGCGGGAGGGCTATCCGCAAGCGACCGAAGTGCCGGCGATGGAACCTGAGGTAACGGCACCGACGAATACACCTACAACAGAGCGGGCTGCGGAAGCGGACGAGACACCGAAAAGCGGCCGGAAGCCGGAAAAGAAAAAGCCGGAAGCGCCGCGCATCTTCGGCATCGAAGTGAGCCCTTATGCGCGACACGAGATGATCGACACCCTGTTCCACGGGAACGAGGCGATGTTCGAGTCGGAATGCGAAAAATTAGACACCATGGGGTCGTTAGAGGAGGCGCTGGTCTACATCGGCGAGATGTACCGCTGGATTCCGGAGAATGCGGCGACGATCAAGTTCATCGACCTGCTGGAAGCACGGTTCGGAACAGAAGAAGGGGAGGCCTGAGGGCCTCCCCTTCTTCTGTCTTATCGTCCCGCTCCGCGCACGGCGGCCAACGCCGCCACGCTGATCCGCACCCCAGCAGCGTCCCGTCGGACGGCCGCCGCACAAGCTGCCACGGTCGCACCGGTGGTCAGCACGTCGTCCACCAACAGGATGTGTCTGCCCGCCAGCCGTTCCGGCCGGGTCAGCCGAAAAGCCCCCTCCACATTCCGATGCCGGTCGGCGGCATCCCTGCGCCGTGCCTGCGTCCGCGTGCGGCGCACCCGCCGCAACGATCGAAAATCATACGGAACACCCATACTCCGCGACAATCCCACGCAAATCTCTTCGGCCTGGTTATATCCGCGCCGCAACCGCTTCGTCCAGTGCAAAGGCACAGGAATCAACAGCTCTATATCCCGATAAAACGGCGACTCGCGCAACTCGCGTCCGAACATCTCGCCCATCGCCACCGCGATATCGCGCCGACCGGCATATTTCAAAGCATGAATCATCCGCCGATAACCGCTCTCGTGCCGAAAGGCGAAGAGAGCCGCCGCATGGGTCAGCTCCGAAATCGAACGCTCCATTCGGGCGACGACCGGATTGCGCGCGGCCACCCAGTCGTCGGTCAGAGGCATCTCCCAGCGGCACCGCAGGCAGATCGTCCGTTCGCCTCGCCCCAACGCAGTGCCGCAGACCGGACAGACCGGCGGAAAGAGCTGTTCGCCCAGCCACCTCAACCCTTCCCGCAAAGGCCGTATCAGCGAACGCAGTGTCAATTCTTCGAATCGTTAAACTCCTCACCCGAATCTCCCGCCTCTGTCGTCAGCGCCTCGTCATCGGCCCCGCCGCCGATGATCGGACTGTGTCGCAACTGAGACACCGCCATCGTCTCGCCGCGCACCACCGCCTTGGGAAAGAGCTCGCGAACCCGCCCCAAGAGCATCGACACCTCGGTCATATCCATGCAATACCCGACCATCGTCCGAAAAGTCGGATTGTCGTAGATCACCTCGCCCGGAATCCCCGGGAAGCGGCTTTTGAAGGTAGCCAACGCCCCGTACGCCCGGCTCCGCGCCTCCTGCGTATTGTCGAAAAAGATGCAGATCCGGTAGCCCGTCACCCGATCTTTCCTCCGCACGGAACGCAACGCCGCGCTCACCGAGCCGTCGTTGCTCACCACCGCCTGAGCTCCCGTCGCGACGTCGGGCGTCCGCAACCGCGCCGTGTAGTTTCCGATCCGCTCCTGAGCCTCCGCCGAAAGGAGGCAGAAAAATGCAAAAAATGAAATCAACCCTATTTTCATCGTTCCGTCGTATTTCAATCTGTCATTAAAAAGTTCATCGGCATCTGCTCCAAACTCCTCCTTACCTGTTCCGCATTCACCCGTCGGCTGAACCGAACCGTCCGCTCCCGCAAAGGCCGGCCAGCCACGAACTCCAGCGTACCCGCCACACGCAAGTCCGCCTCCCGAGCCGAAATCGTTCCCCGGGCCAGCCCGACCAACTTCGGCATGACCGTCGTCACCGTCTCCAGCCCAAACCGGAAGCGAAACGGGATCTCGACCCGGTGCAATCCCGGCTCCACAACGAACGATTGTCGCGACCTCATCGTCCCCACCGTCGCCCCATCCAGTCGCAAATCGAATCGCATGGCATCGAAAATCACCCGATCCCGATTGCGGTTATCCACCTCGACCCGAACCACCCCTTCGACGAAGCCGACGCCGAACCGTTCGACCGAAGCTGATGCGATCTCGGTGACACGCAGCTGCATCAACGGACGCGCGCCGCACCCGACGAGCAGGCAGGCCAGGAGCCCTCCCAACCAAATAGAAAAATATCGTTTCATGGTTTTTCAGCTGTATAAATCATGGCAATCCCCCCCGTCAACCGCCGCATCTGCGGTCGGACGAAACCCGCCTCCGTCAGGAGCCGACAGAAAGGCTCGCCGTACGGAAACTCGCCCACCGACTCGGGCAGGTAGCTGTAAGCCCGCGCATCGCGCGACACCAGCCGTCCGACAGCCGGCAAAATGCGCCGGAAATAGAACCGATAGAGCCACCCCAGCGCATTATGTCGGGAAGGCATCGAAAATTCGAGGATATAAACCCTCCCCTGCGGCACCAGCACCCGATACATTTCGCTCAGGCCGCGGGTCAGATTTTCGAAATTCCGCACGCCGAATCCGCAGGTCACCGCCTCGAACCGCCCCTCGTCGAACGGCAACCGCTCGGCATCGCCCTCGACCATCGGAAACTCCCGCCCCGGAAAACGGGCGGCCACCTTCTCGCGCCCGATGCGCAACATCCCGGGCGACAGATCGACGCCCGTGACAGCCGCTGTCGGCAAGGCGCGCCCCACAGCGATGGCCAGATCGCCCGTCCCGGTAGCCACATCCAAGACGGTCGCCGGTCTCTGACGCCGCACGCCGCCCACCAGCCGGGCCCGCCACCGCCGGTCGATCCCGAGCGAAAGCACCCGGTTCAACAGGTCGTAGCGACGGGCGATGGCATCGAACATCACCCGCACCTGTTCTTTCTTCCCCGCAGGGTCTTCGTCATAAGGTTTTATCATCGGAATCGAATCGATTTTTCGGGCGATATGCGTGCGATGATCGCCGTCGGCAGCCCCATCGCCGCCGTAACGACGGCCAGCGTACCGAGGTTGAGCCACACCGCCTGCATCCAGTCGATCCGCACCGGCACCGTCGCCATCATGTAACTCTCCGGATCGAGCGTCACGCAGCCCGTATATTGTTGCAGGAGGCACAACGCCAGCCCGACCGCATCGCCCCACAGCAATCCGCGGAGCGTTATCCCCGCCGACCGCAGCACAAAGATGCGCTGCAACGTCCCGTTGCGCATCCCCAAGGCCTTGAGGATGCCGATCGTCCCGGTCTGCTCCAGCACGACGATCAGCACTCCGGAAGCCATGTTGACCACCGCCACGACCAGCATGATGACGATCACGAGGGTGGTATTCAGCCCCAGCATCTCCAGCCAGTCGAAAATCTGGGGATACCGCTCCTCGACCGTCGTCACCTCCCACCGTTCGCCTCCCTCCTCCTCGCCCCAGCCGAACCAAAACGCCCCGTCGCCGCCCACCGCCTCGGTCAAGGCCTCGGCCACCGCCGACCGGTCGCAGCCCGGCGCCACAGCCACCTCGTATCCTCCGACCTCGCCCGACCGCCAGCCGTTCAGCCGCTGCACGACACCCATATCGCAAAAAACCGTCGCCCGGTCGAACTCCTCCATCCCGCTGTCGTAGATCGCCGCCACCCGAAACCGATCGCGCCGCGTCCCCCCGTCGCCCATAAACAACGCCTCGAACCGGTCGCCCATCCCGAGCCCCAGTCCGTCGCACAGCC
The DNA here is from genome assembly GCF_056799795.1 of Rikenella sp. Classification (NCBI taxonomy): domain Bacteria; kingdom Pseudomonadati; phylum Bacteroidota; class Bacteroidia; order Bacteroidales; family Rikenellaceae; genus Rikenella; species Rikenella sp. The sequence goes on along the minus strand of NZ_JBQIQO010000008.1, from coordinate 39,878 downwards.
GCTGCGAGACCACCGCCTCGCGACTCCTGACCCGATCGGTATAAACCGGAATCCGCCCGGCCACCAGCTGCGCATGGAGAAACATCGTATCGCTCTCCGCCGCCAAGCCCCGCAGCACAATCCCCTGGATCGTCTCCTCACCCCGAATCACCCCGGTTTTGGTCGCAAACCGTTGGATCCAGGCCACCCCCTCCACCTCCGCCAACTCGGCCATCCAGGCCGAATCGACCTCCACAGGCCGGGTCTCGTACGCGCCTCCCCCTCCGGCCGCCGCGACCCGGATATCGGCCGCAAAACCCGCCACCTTATCGCCGATCGTGCCGCGGAATCCGTTCACCACCCCCAGTGCCACGAGCATCACCGCCACGCTGACCGCCACACAGAACGTCGCCACGCGCAGCATAATTTTTCCCTTGCGTCCCGGCGCGCCCAACCGACTGGCTATGAAAGTCTCGATCATGGATGAGGTCTCGGAAAATTCAATTCGTCGGACAAATGTAGCTCAATTTTTTTGGAAGTTCGGAAAAGTGTTGTACTTTTGCCCCCGGTGGATGTAGTTCAGTTGGTTAGAACGCTTGATTGTGGTTCAAGAGGTCGTCGGTTCGAGCCCGATCTTCCACCCGCTTTACTTATCACAATATAACCGAAAGAGGTCTGTTACTCAATATGTAACAGACCTCTTTCTCATTCTCCGGCCGACGAGGCGCTACCGCACCTCGATCTCTTTCACCGCCGGGTTCAGCTCCTCGGCGCTCTTTTTCGGCAGGTCGATCGTCAGGACGCCGTTCTCGACCTTCGCCTCGATCCGCTCCGTGTCGATGTCGTCGGGCAAGATCAGGTTCTGCCGGAAGTGCGAGTAGGAAAACTCCCGCCGCAGGTAGCGGCCTTGTTCCGCGCTGTCTCCTTCGGAGCAACGTTCGCTCTGTTTGTCCAACGTCACCATCAGCCGGTCGTTCTCTTCGATCCGGATTTTGAAATCCTCGCGCGTGGCTCCCGGAGCCGCCACTTCGACCCGGTACCGGTCGTCCGTCTCCCGCACATTGACCGCCGGCGTCGTGCCGTCCGTCTTGGCGATCCACTCGCTGCCGAAAAGGTTGCCCCACAGGGCGGGCCATCCGCGTTGTTCTCTGTTTGCTGGTATCATCATCTTTTTTAAAATATAAAAGTGAATAAGTTATTAGCCTCGGCCGCCACCGGCGACCGGCTCCCTCTGCTGCAAAGGGTGTGCCGCCGGTCGAAACCGGACAATATGACAGAAAGTTTCTGTCAGCCTGCCAGTCCCATCGTGCCGGATAAATCCTTATCTTTGAGTGCCCGAAATAGACGAAGGGCCCGAAACGAATTTCAGTCCACACTTTAATAACAAGTAATGAGCAGATTATGGATCGCGGCATTGGCCGCCACGCTCGTCGTCGGCAGCTCGGGAGCGGCGTTCGCCGAAGCGCCGGCCGCAAAGGCAAAAACCGAGCAGACCGCCGGAAAGCAAAAAAGCGCTAAAAAACGCAAAGGAAAAGCGGCGGCCGACACGACCGCAAAAAAGGCGGCTCCGGCCAAAGGGAGCATCGAAGCGACCATCAAGGCGGGCGCCCGGCGGACGGACGGCCTCTTCACGGTCTTCGAACAGGAGGGGAAATACTACTTCCTGATCCCGACTTCGCTGATGGAGCGGGACATGCTGGTCGTGAACCGCATCTCGAAAGCGGCGGCGGATATGCGCCAGGGCTTTTTCGGCTATGCCGGCGACCCGATCGGCGAAAACATGATCCGTTTCCGGCAGTCGCCCGACAAAAAACGGCTCTTCATCGAGAGCGTCTCGACCCGCGAGCTGCCGCGCGACACCACGGGCGACATGTACCGGGCGGTGATGCGGTCGAACCTGCAGCCGATCGTCGCCTCGTTCGAGGTCAAAGGCACGAACCGGGCGAAAGACTCCGTGCTGGTGGACGTGACCGACTTCATCGGCGGGGACGTCGAGCTGACCGGCTTCGACAACTACTTCAAATCGAGCATGAATATCGGCGGGTTCCAGAAAGACAAATCCTATATCGTGGGGGTCAAGGCTTTCCCGGAAAACATCGAGATGAAGAGCACGCGGAGCTACCTCATCACGCCGCGCGTCAACATTCCGGGCTTCAAGCCGAGCCCGATGCCGGCGACGTACGAGATCAACAGCTCGCTGATCCTGTTGCCCGAGGTGCCGATGCAGGCCCGGTATTTCGATCCGCGGGTCGGTTTCTTCACCGACAACTACATCGACTACGACAAGAATCCGCAGGGCGTCAAGAACATCCGGATGATTACCCGCTGGCGGCTGGAACCGAAGCCGGAGGACGTGGAGGCCTACAAACGGGGCGAGTTGGTGGAACCGGCCAAACCGATCGTCTACTACATCGACCCGGCCACGCCGAAAAAGTGGGTGCCCTACCTGATCGCCGGGGTCAATGACTGGCAGGCGGCTTTCGAGAAGGCGGGCTTCAAGAACGCCATCGTCGGCAAGGTGGCTCCGACGCCGGAAGAGGATTCGACGTGGAGTCTGGAAGATGCGCGCTACTCGGCCATCGTCTACATGCCGTCGAACGTGGCCAACGCCATGGGGCCGCACGTGAGCGACCCGCGCACGGGCGAAATTCTCGAAAGCCATATCCACTGGTACCACAACGTGATGAACCTCCTGCGAAACTGGTACCTGATCCAGGCGGCGCCGAGCGATACGGGTGCCCGGAAGATGGTCTTCGACGACGCGCTGATGGGCGACCTGATCCGCTTCGTCTCGTCGCACGAAGTGGGCCATACACTGGGTCTGCGGCACAACTTCGGTTCGTCGGCCCTGACGCCGGTCGACAGTCTGCGGAGCGCTTCGTACCTCGAAAAATACGGCCATACGGCTTCAATCATGGACTACGCGCGGTTCAACTACGTGGCGCAGCCGGAGGACGGCATTCGTCGCGAACTGCTCTACCCGCGCATCGGCGATTACGACAACTGGGCGATCGAGTGGGGTTACCGTCGGTTCCCGGAGCTGACCACGCCGGAGGCCGAGGCCGATACGCTCAACCGATGGATCATCGCCCGGCTGGCAGCGAATCCGCGGCTGTGGTTCGGCACGGAGACCAACCCGAACGATCCGCGCGAACAGAACGAAGACTTGGGCGACAACCAGATGCGGGCGAACGAGCTGGGGATCAAGAACCTGAAATTCGTTCTGGCGGGGATTCCGGAGTGGACGCGCACGCCGAACGAGGGGTATGGCGACCTGAAAGAGCTGTACCGCGAGGTAATGGGCCAGTTCATGCGCTATAACGGCCACGTGGCCAAATGGGTAGGCGGCATTTACGAGACGCCGAAGACGGTGGAACAGGCGGGTCCGGTGTATGCTTACGTGGAAAAGGCGAAACAGAAGGAGGCGATGGCCTTCCTCGACCGCAACCTCTTCACGACTCCGACGTGGCTGATCGACGAGGATATTTTCAGCAAAACCGGCCTGAACGCTCCGGAGGTCATCAGTCAGCTCCAAACTTACGGCATCAGCAATCTGATCAGCAATCGGGTGCTGGGCAACCTGCTCAAAGCCGAAGCGGCACAGGGCAGGGAGGCTTATACGATCACCGATCTGTTCGGCGACCTGAACCGCTCGATCTGGCGCGAGCTTTCGACCGGTGCGGCTCCGGATCTCTATCGCCGCGGATTGCAGACGCTCTACGTCAACCGGATGCTCTCGCTGCTGCCGAAGCCGGGGACGCGGATGCTCAATACGGGCGCCATCGATTCGCGGGTGGCTTACGAGCTGCGGACGTTGCAAAACCGGTTGCAGCGGGCCACGTCGTCCGATACGGCTGTGAAGGCACACTACCAGTACCTGGCCAAGAAGATCGGCGATGCGCTCGACCCGAAGTAGTCTTACACCCAACGTTGTATGACAGAAGCGAGGCTGGCGAACTATTTTCGCCAGCCTCGCTTTTTATTTACCCGAGCCCCTTATTTGACTCCAAACCCCGCCCCGGGCTATCGCAATCGGGACACGGGCGCGCCGAACGGCGTCGGCGACCGCGGTTACAGTTGGTCTTCGACGGCCAGCAACACCTACGGCATGAGCCTGAGTTTGCACGTAACGTGGCTCCATCCCTACGGCGCATACGGCCGCAGCTACGGTTATCAGTTGCGTTGCCTCTCGGAATAAACGGAGAAAGCATCAAAGTTTGTCCAACACCCCGGCCCGAATCTCCGCACAGCACTCCCTCACCTGCACCTCCGTCATCGTCAGCGGCGGCGAGATGCGGAAAGCCGTATCGCAAAACAGGAACCAGTCCGACAGGTAACCCGCCTCCTTGAGCAGCTCCATCGCCCGATACAACCGTTCCGAGCTCCCCAGCTCCACCGCCAGCAGCAAGCCGCTCCGCCGAATCTCGACCACCGCGGGATGATCCGCCAACGACTCCTCGAACAGCCGCCCTTTCGCCTCGGCCTGTTCCGCCAGACGATGCTCCTGCATATAGGTCAACGCCGCCAAACCCGCCGCACAACAGACCGGATGCCCTCCGAAGGTCGTGATATGCCCCAGCGGCGGATCGCTCCGAAGACCCGCCATGATCTCGCCCGACGAGACGAACGCCCCGAGCGGCATCCCCCCGCCCAGCGCCTTGGCCAGACAGACGATATCCGGCGTCACCCCGTATTTCAGCAAGGCGAACATCGCGCCCGTCCTTCCGAAGCCGGTCTGTATCTCGTCGAAAATCAGCAACGCCCCCACCGCCGAACACCGTTCGCGCAAGGCCTCCAGAAATCCCGGAACCGGCGGCCGCACGCCGCTCTCGCCCTGCACCGGCTCGACCAGCACACACGCCGTCCGTTCGGTAATCTGCGCCAGGTCTTCGAAACAGTTGTACCTCAACTTCCGGGTATCGGGCAACAACGGCCGGTAGGCCCCCACGAACTCCTCGCCTCCCATCACGCTCATCGCTCCGTGGGTCGAACCGTGGTAGGCATTGTAAAACGAGACGATCTCCGTCCGATGCGTATGGCGTTTGGCCAGCTTCAAAGCCCCCTCGACCGCTTCGGCACCCGAATTGACGAAATAGACGCTCTCCAACGGCTCCGGCAGCAGTCCGGCGATCGCCGTCGCATATTTCACCTGCGGCCGCTCGATCGCTTCGCCGTAGACCATGATGTGCATATAGTCTCTGGCCTGCGCGCACACCGCCTCGACCACCGCCGGATTTCCGTGTCCGACGTTGCTGACCGAAACGCCCGAAATCAGATCGACATACCGCTTCCCCTCCGGATATTCCGGGGTGGCCGGCGTGTAAAAATAGATCCCTTCGGCCCGCGCCACCTCGATCATCAGCGGCGCGTCCGATGTCTGCCCCACATGGCGCAGAAATTGTTTACGCAATATTTTCATACTTTCGATCCCGATGAACAAATCTTCACCTCGTTTCACAATCCTTTCCTTTGCGTCGAAAGAGACCCGATCCGCGAGCCGTTGAACGAATGGGTATGACATGAACAGTCCGGTGAGATATTGGACAACATCGGATCGACTTTCCTCAATCGCCCTTCCGCGTCGATCCACAGTTTCGACCAACAAGCTCCCTCGCCGATATGCACCCATCCACACCCGTCTTGCGGATATCCGTCCTGGGAGACCACCCACCAAATCGGCTCCGTAGTATTCAACCGAGGCTTTACAGCCGAATAAATCTCATCCCACCGATCCCCCACCCGCGAAAGCAGATAACGAAACAGAGGGGTATAATCATACCCATTTGTCACCGAGCTGGTCGCACTCCTCATCGGTAAGTATCGTCCGTCAAACTGCCGCATCGCTTTGGAATGACGTTGCCAAGCAAACCGTCCCCCTTTTGATTCGATAACATGGCATTGATAAGACGACTTCCGGTTTACCTTGCGGTACAACGGTTTGATCTGATCTTTTTTCATTCGTTTTCTTTATTTAACCTTCGCAGATAAACCCGCCCCGTTCCAGAATCCGCCGGTAGTCGCGCACCGAGTGGCACAACCAGCGATAGAGCAGCCTGTCCCGATCCCCCGGAGCCAGTTGCCAGGCAATTCCGGATTCCGAGTCGCGCACCCGTTCGGCGAGCCGCTGCGCCACGATGGCTGCCGACACCGAGATGTTGAGACTCTCGGCGAATCCCACCATCGGGATCGAGATCACGGCATCGGCCGCCGCCATCAACCCGTCCGATATCCCCGACTTTTCCGTCCCCATAAAGACCGCGAAGGGCCCGGCCGCCACATCGAAATCCGAGGGGGTAAAGTTCACGCGCCTCCCATCGGCCTCAGCGTCGGGCCTCGGCGGAGCCGTCACCGCAATCCGATACCCACGGCTCCGCAAATGGGCCACCAGCATCTCCGAGTCGTCCCATTTGCGAATATCCAGCCATTGATCCGTCCCCCGCACGATGTGTTTGTTGGGCGCGAACCGAACCGTCCGCTCCACGGCATGCATCTCCTGCAACCCGAACGCCTCGGAGCTGCGGATCACGGCACTGGCGTTGTGCGGGTAGTAAATATCTTCGAGACACATCACCAGGTATCGCGTCCGGAAATCCAGCCGCCGCGTGAGGCTCTCGTAGCGTTCCGGCAGCACAAAGCCGCGCAGGTATTCGATCTTCCGCCGCAAAAGTTCGGGCGGGTCGGTGCGCTCGCCGGGGACCTCTCTCCGCACCGGCCGCAGGTCGCCCTCCCGCAGCGAAGCGTTCAGGTCGCGCAGCTGCTGTTTGGTCGGCAGCCCGTTCTCTTCGAAGTAGTTGTTATTTACGGTATTTTCCCTCTTTGTCGTCATCCTCCAGCATTTTCAGGTAACTCACATAACGGCTCTCGGCAATCTCGCCGCGCGCCACGGCCGCCATCACGGCACAATTGGGTTCGTGGGTGTGGGTGCAGTTGTAATACTGACACTCCGGCGCCCGGCGGAACAGGTCGGGAAAGTAGCGTGCCAGCTCATCCGGCGCAATATCGATCAATCCGAACCCCTTGATTCCCGGGGTGTCGATCAAGAGTCCTCCGCCGTCGAGCGGAAAAATCTCCGAGAAGGTGGTCGTATGCTTTCCCTTGTGGTGATAGTCCGAAATGGCGCCGGTTTTCAGCCCGAGCCCCGGCTGAATGGCATTGATGAGGGTCGACTTTCCGACTCCGGAATGGCCCGTAAAGAGCGATGTTTTCCCTCGCATCCGCTCGCGCAGGGCATCCACACCGATCCCTGCGGCAGCCGAAATTTCGAGCACCTCGTACCCCGCTCCCCGATAGATTTCAACGAACGAGTCGATCGCTTCGCGATATTCGGGGGCGGCGAACAGGTCGATCTTATTGAGTAAAAGTACGGTCGGAACGCGATAAGCCTCGGCGGTCACGAGAAAACGGTCGATGAATTCGGTACTGGTCACCGGCCGGTCGAGCGTGACGACCAGATAGGCGACGTCGATATTGGCGGCAATGATATGGGACTCTTTCGAAAGATTCGAGGCGCGGCGGATGATGTAGTTCCGCCGGGGCAGAATTTCGTTAATCACGTTTTCTCCTTCGGCGGCCCCGGTCTCGACACGCACGCGGTCGCCGACGACGACGGGATTGGTGGTCCGGCTGCCGCGCAGACGGAAAACGCCTCGTATCCGGCATCTGATTTGTCGTCCGCTTTCGGGATCGAGCACCTGATACCAGCTTCCGGTGCTTTTGGTAACGATTCCTTGGGTCAAATCGGTCATAGGAACAAAGTTAGCATTTCCGGGCTGAAAAAGAAAGGGGTGCACATGGCGATGCCCCACTCCGGGCTTCCGCAACTATGATTCGGGCACAGCAAGTCTTGTCGGCAATCGGGGCTACAGCTGGTCGGTTTCGGCCAACGGTACGGGATTGAATTTCGGTGTGACGTGGCTCCTCCCCTGCAGCACGGACGGTCGTGCTTTCGGTTTTCAATTGCGCTGCCTCTCGGAATAAACGGGCCGCGGGCCCGCGGTGGGCAATGGGCTGGAACTACCCTAAATTAGGGTGCCCCTATTTGCATTTATTGCAGTTCGCAGAACCGCGCGGGCCGAAGCCACCCCAGGCGTAGGCCTGCAACTTCGCGATGCTCGTTTCCGGCCACGCTGGCTCCGACCCGTTTTCAATACCCTATTCTGTCGGGTTCGTCCTCGGCGCGCGCCCACGCGCCGCTAATACGTCGCCCTCGCTGAGGACGGCGATTCCTCACGGAATCGCGCTATTCGCTCTTGACCTACAGCAGTTCGCCGCCAGCGGGGGCGCAACCGAGCTTGCGAAAATGCCATTGCCTTAGCGGGTCGAAGCCTGCGGCGGCAAAAACGAGCATCGCGAGTTGCGGGCCTCCGCGGTCGGAGGCTTCGGCCCGCGCGACTCTGCGAGTCGCAGAAGCTCAGCCCAAAGTCCAGCCAAAAGTTCAGCCCAATCCACCGCCCCAAGCTCGGCCCAGTGCGGCGGGAAAACCGAAAGCGGTTTTCTCGCCTGAAGAACAAGCACAGCCCAAAACTCGGCCCAGTTTTCCGCCCCGTGTCAGCCTCACTGCGGCTCCGCTTTCGCTCCGCCACTCTTTCGCGCGCCTGCGCGATTCATCCATATTCGGCTCACGCCGAAATAGTTGAATCGCTTCTTTAGGCGGGGCGCGATTACTTTGAAATAATAAAGGCCGCCCGCCGTGGCGCGAACGCGTCCGCCGGGCGGTCGCACCCTTCGGGTGATTTAATGGCAGCCTCTACCCCAATTCTTTGTCCGCGCGCTGGCGGAAATCTTATTCAAACGCAAATCATGCGTTTGAATGATTTCCTACTCCAGCAGTCGCGCGCGGGTCGAGCTTTGTCCCGCCTCAAACTGTTCTTTTTGTGAACAAAAAGAACCAAAAAAACTTTAGACGGATGCTGACGCATCCTAAAGCTGCCGACAGCCCCACTTAGTAAAGCGGAAAGAGCCCTAATAAAACATCCAACTCGTCCCCACACAAAAAACGGGGATGCGCAAAGCCATTTGCACATCCCCGAAATCTGTTCCGGTCTTCGACCGAACACGGTCGCCCTACGCTTCCGGAGCGATCGCTTCTGCCGGACAAACGTCTGCGCACGTGCCGCAGTCGATGCACGTCGAAGGGTCGATAACGTAAACATCGCCGGCCGAAATAGCCCCTACCGGGCATTCGTCGATACACGTACCGCAAGCGACGCATTTGTCGGGATCGATTTTGTAAGCCATGAGTGTATGAAATTGTTTGGTTTTGGTCAGACAAATGTAAGACTATTCCCCCGAATAGTCAAATTTATTCCTGCCAGCCCCGATAGCCCTCCGGAGCCAGTCCCAACAGCGACAGAATGCGCAGAACGACCGTATCGACCGCCTCGTCGAGCGTCTGCGGCTGCGTATAAAACGACGGCATGGCAGGCAATACAATTCCCCCCGCCTCGCAAACGACGGTGAGATTCCGCAGATGGATCAACGAAAGCGGCGTCTCGCGCGGACACAGAATCAGCGTTCGTCGCCGCATCGGAGACCGTTCCTTGAGCATCACATCCGCCGTCCGGGCGATCAGATCGTCCGCCACACCGCCCGCGATCCGCCCGACGGCTCCCATACTGCACGGCACGACCACCAAAGCATCGTATCCCGCCGACCCCGAAGCCACCGGAGTGAAAAAATCGTCGTTCCGAAACTCCACCGCCTCGCCCGCAGCAACCCGCTGAGCAAGCCACGACAAAAATTCCGGCCGTTCGAACTCCGCCACCGCCCGACCATTCGACGTAAAGACGACTGCCACCTGCTCCACCCGTCCCGCCGCTCGCTCGTCCAACAGACGCCTCAACAGCCGCTCCGCATAGATCGCCCCGCTGGCTCCCGTAATGCCTACTGCCACTTTCATCGCCCCACGCGTTATTTCCGTTTCCAGACCTTCACCCAGTCGATCTCCATCTGCACCGGCAAGGTAGCCGGATCAACTCCGCCGACCCAGCCCCCGCCGAGCTGCATATCCATCAGGAGGTAGTAAGCCTGATCGAACGGGAACTGTCCCTCCAGCTCCGTCTCGATCTTCGGATAGACGAGCGTCGGACGGCCGTTGAGCGTAAAGACCACGCTGTCCGGATGGAACTCTACCCCGTAGGTATTGTACCCCTCGCGGTCGATCGGCGCCGTGGTAAACCGCCGGGGCGTCTCCTGCTTCAGGTGCAGCGTATAATAGGAATGTATGGTCTGATACACCACGCTGTCGTAATTGAGGTGTTCCATGATGTCCACCTCGCCGTTCCGCGGATAGCGGCCGTATTTCTCGTCCTGGGCCAGCATCCAGAACGCCGGCCAGCTCCCCTGTGCTTCACCCAGCCGGGCCCGGATTTCGACTTTGCCGTATTTCACCGCGAATTTGCCGATCGTCCACACCCCGCCGGTCAGATAACGCGCCGTATCGGACGCCGGATCGTCGTTGACGATCCCCCGCAAAATCAAATTCCCGTCTTTCACTTCGTAGAGGTCGTCGCGAGACGACATATAATTATCCCAGTCCGAAGTTCCTCTCGGAATCTTCGACCACTTGGTCGTATCCAGCTCTCCATTTTTATTGAAATCATCTTTCCAGATCAATTTCCATTTCGGCGCCTTCGCCTTTTTCTGCTGTGCAGCAGCGCCCGAAGGCATCAACCATACGGCGGCTCCCAGCAGAAGCGCCGCACCGTAAAGGGTTCTTTTCATCTCGGTTGTATTTGGTTTTGGGTTACTCTTCCTGCGTCATCACCTTTTCGACCTGTTTCTGCGCCTTGAGCAGTTTCTCCTTGCAGAGGGCGATCAGCGTCGTCGCCCGCTCCACATAGGCGCCCAACCGGTCGATGTCCAATTCGCTGTCCTCCATCCGGGCCAGAATCTCTTCGATCTCGGCCACCGCTTCGGCATAGGTGATCTGTTCTTCCGTATTCGTTTTAGCCATTTTTCCGCTGTATTGATTTCGAAGTAACGTCCGCTCCCAAGACCCCGTCACGGAGCTCGATTTCGATCGTCTGTCCGACCTCGGCCTCCGCGACTCCCCGCACTCCTCTCACGATGGCATAACCGCGCGCGAGAATCCGCTGCGGACTCGCCGCCCGTACCGAGACCTCCAAGAGTTCCAATTGCGAACGGCGACGCGAAATCACCCCCTCCACCACCGCCCCGAGCCGTTGGGCGACATATTCGTTCCGCATCTCCGCTGCGGCGAGCCGTTGTGTCACCAGCCGCCCCACTTGCGAACCGAACGACGCACACCGGTGCCGTTCCTGTGTCAGCCGCTCGCCGACGCCGAACCGCAATCCGTTTTTCAGCTTTTCGAGCCGCGCCAATCCGCCGTGCAGCACGCCCGAGCTCCGCGAAGCGAGTTGCAAACCGGCGTTTTCGATCCGATGGGTCTCCGCCACGAGCAGCTGCTGTGCCCGGCGCGTCACCCTGTCGCGAAGACCATTCAACTGTCCGGCCATTTCAGCCGCACGCCCCACCAAAAACGCCGCCACTGCCGTAGGGGTCTTGAGCGACGTGTGGGCCACCATATCGGCGACGCTCACATCCTTATCGTGTCCGATGCCGGTAATCACGGGCAGCGGAAACTGGGCGATATAGGCACAGAGCCGATAGTTGTCGAAACAGCCGAGATCGCTCGTCGAACCGCCGCCCCGGATAATCACGACGGCGTCGAACGGCACGTCGCCGAGTTCGGCCACTGCATCGAGGGCATCGACGATGGAGTTTTCGGCGGCGTCGCCCTGCATAACGGCGGGAAAGAGTCGCGTCTCGAACCGATAGGGCGATGCTTCCAACTCCTGCATAAAGTCCCGATACCCGGCCGCCTTGGGCGACGAGACGACGGCGATGCGCTGGAGCACATCGGCCAACTCGAACTCTTTGTTCATCTCGAAGACTCCCTCTTCTTTCAGCTGGGCGATGGTTTGCCGCCTGATCCGTTCGGTTTCACCGAGGGTATAGGCGGGGTCGATATCGCTGACCACGAGACTGAGCCCATAAACGGGGTGGTACGAGACGGTGCACTTGACGAGGACTTTCATCCCGGCGGCGAGATCGGAGCCGGTTTCGAACCGGAAATAGCCGCCGATCAGTTTGTAGGTACTGGCCCAGATCACAGCCCGGGCCTGGGCGATAGGGGCTTTGCCGTTATCGGGTCGTTCGACGAGTTCGAGGTAGCAATGGCCGGCGTAATTGACTTTGCATTCGCTGATCTCGGCTACCACCCACTGCGCTCCTCCAGCGTGCTGTTCGATCACGTCGCGCAGATGTCCCTGGAGGGCGGAGAGGGTGATGAAGGATTCCATGATTTACAAAGATAGGGGCTCTTTCGGGATTTCCGGCTAAGGTTTTCTGCGGTTTTCGGAGAGTTCGATCGCGCCCCGGGCTACCGCAGCTATACTTCAGGTGTGCTGAGTTACGTAGGCAATTTCGGATACGGTTGGTCGTCCGGTTTCAGCGGGAGTAAAGGCGTGTTCTTGCTCGTCAGCACGCAGAACTTCGGCTCCGGCAACCCGGGCTACCGTGCCGACGGTTTTCAGTTGCGGTGCCTCTCGGAATAAACCTGCGTGCCCGCGGTGGGCAATGGGCTGGAACTACCCTAAAATTAGACGGCCTTTACCCCCTATTTTAAGTTGACTTTGCGGTCGGACGCCCGCACCGCTCTCCATTTTATTGGGTTCGGGCTGCGCGCTCCGGGGGTGGGCCAAAGGCCCAGCGCGCAGGCCCGGCGGTTCTACGAACCGCAGAAGCACAGCATTTTTCTGTCGGATTCGTCCTCGACGCGCCTCCCCCGCGCCGCTAAAGCGTCGCTCTCGCCGAGGACGGAGATTCCTCTCGGAATCGCGCTACTCGCTCTCAGTTTTAACTGTTCGCCGCCAGGAGGTGCAATCGAGTTTGCGAAAATGCAATTGCCTTAGCGGGTCGAAGCCTGCGGGGCCTAAAACGAGCATGGCGAGTTGCGGGCCTCCGCGGTCGGAGGCTTCGGCCCGCGCGACCCTAAAGGGTCGCAGAAGCACAGCCCAAAACCCGGCCAAAAGCACAGCCAACAAGTTCAGCCCAATCCAAGCCCCATGCTCGGCCCAGTACGGCGCGAAAACCGCAGTCGATTTTCGCGCCCGAAGAACAAGCACAACCCAAAGCTCATCCCAATTCTCCGCCCCGTGTCAGCCTCACTGCGGCTCCGCTGTCGCTCCGCCGCATTTTCCGTCGCCCGCGGCAATTCTTGCCGGATTGGCCAAGTGCCAACCGGCAGAATATGCCCTTTAAGGCGGGCGGGCGACGGAGTTTTTGCGCACCACTCTTTTTTCGCGCGCTTGCGCGATTCATCCATATTCGGCTACCGCCGAAATAGTTGAATCGCTTCTTTAGGCGGGGCGCGTGGTCGGAGCTTTGTCCCGCCTGGAACTGTTCTTTTTGTTCACAAAAAGAACCACAAAACTTTAGACGGATGCTAACGCATCCTAAAACTGCCAATCACCCAGTTCCTCACCCAATCCCTTGTCCGCATGCAACTTACGACAACCGCAACCTCAACCACGCGCCCCTTCGACCACCAAAACGATCTCGCCTTTCGGCTCCTGTTCCGCATAGCGAGCTGCCAGCTCCGCCAATGTCCCCCGCACCGTCTCCTCGAACTTCTTCGAAATCTCCCGGCACACCGCCCCCCGACGCGTCTCGCCGAAAAACTCGGCCAACTGCGCCAGCGTCTTCCCCGCCCGATGAGGCGACTCGTAAAAAATCATCGTCCGCGGCTCCGTAACCAGCTGCTGCAACCGGCTCTGCCGCCCCTTTTTCTGCGGCAGAAAACCCTCGAATACAAACCGGTCGCACGGCAATCCGCTGTTCACCAGCGCCGGTACGAACGCCGTCGGCCCCGGCAACGTCTCGACCGCGATCCCCGCCTCGATCGCACGGTTCACCAACAGATAGCCCGGATCGGAAATCGCCGGAGTGCCCGCATCCGAAATCAACGCCACCGTCTGTCCCTCCAGCATCCGCCGGACGATCTGTTCAACCACGCCGTGCTCGTTGAACTTGTGATACGACGTCATCGGCTTGGAGATCCCCAAGTGTCGCAACAGATTGCCGCTCGTCCGCGTATCTTCGGCCACGATGCTGTCGCACTCGCCCAGCAGACGGATCGCACGCAAGGTGATATCCTCAAGGTTCCCCACCGGCGTGGGAATAACATAGAGTTTCGCCATCTCGATATTCGACAGATTCCACCGCCCGAAGGCCGCAACTATTTAATGATATCGAACCCGGTATACGGCCGGAGCGCCTCCGGAATCACGATCCCGTCCGGCGTCTGGTTGTTTTCGAGCAGAGCCGCCACGATACGCGGCAAAGCCAGCGAACTGCCGTTCAGGGTATGCGCCAGCTCGGTCTTTTTGGTATCCGCGTTGCGGAAACGGAGCTTCAGCCGATTGGCCTGGAACGACTCGAAGTTCGACACCGAAGAGACCTCCAACCACTTGTCCTGCGCCTCGCTGTAGACCTCGAAGTCATAGGTCAGGGCGCTCGTAAAGCTCATATCCCCGCCGCACAGCCGCAGAATCCGGTACGGCAGCCCCAGTTTCTGCACAATCCCCTCGACATGGGCCACCATTTCGTCCAACCGTTCATAAGAGTCCGTCGGATGCGCCACCTGTACGATTTCGACCTTGTCGAACTGGTGCAGCCGGTTCAGCCCCCGCACATCTTTCCCGTACGACCCCGCTTCGCGCCGAAAACAAGGCGTATAAGCCGTCATCTTGATCGGCAACTCTTTCTCGTCTACGATTTCGTCGCGGAAAATATTGGTCACCGGCACCTCTGCCGTCGGAATCAGGTAGAAGTTATCCACCGTGGCATGATACATCTGCCCCTCCTTGTCCGGCAGCTGGCCGGTTCCGAATCCCGACGCCTCGTTCACCATAATCGGCGGTTCGACTTCGAGGAATCCGGCGGCGGTATTGATATCGAGGAAGAAGTTGATCAACGCCCGCTGCAACCGGGCACCCTTCCCCTTGTAGACCGGGAATCCCGCGCCCGTAAGCTTGTTCCCCAGTTCGAAGTCGATGATGTCATACTTCTTGGCCAGCTCCCAGTGGGGCAAAATTCCCTCTCCCTTGAGCTGTTTCGGCTCCGGGCCGCCCATCTTCACGACGAGGTTGTCCGCCGCGCAACTCCCCTCGGGCACAATCTCGGCCGCCCGGTTCGGCAGGGTTACAATCAGGGCCTCCATCTCTGCCACCACCGTCGCCTGTTCCGCCGCCAGCGCGGTCGACTGCTCTTTCATCCCGACAACCTTGTCTTTCAACGCATTGGCCTCGGCAGTCTTTCCCGTTTTGAACAGCCCGCCGATCTCTTTGGCGATCCGGTTCTGTTCGGCCAGATTGCCGTCCAGCTCCTGCTGGATCACTTTGCGCCGGTCATCCAGCGCTACGATTTTGTCGATCACCGGAACGGCGTCCACTCCTTTTTTAGCCAGCCGGGCAACGGTCTGTTCGCGTTCTTCCCGGATCTGTTTCAATGTAAGCATCTCTTATTTCGTATTTTTATTTTCCATGAGTCTGTCCCACACCGCGGCGGTGCGTATAGATGGTCAAAGTTACGATTTTTCCCAGAAACGCCGTCTCTTTCCTAACACCTTGCCTTCCCCGTGCTGAATCATGAAGATAAAAATCGGATAAATTTATGTTAACTTTACAGAGCATCCACAGGAAACATATCATGCGAAACCTCATTTATCTCCTCGCGACAGGCTGGTGCCTTTGGGGAATGGCGAGTTGCGGGAACCAAACCCAACCGACCGGACAAGCCGACTTCGGAACGGAAATCCCGCTAAAACATACCGTTCGGAATTCGGATATTTTTGCCTCATACCCCGAGGGTTTCTTTTGACTGGATTCAGTACTTGTCGTGCTTTCTCCGCGCATCGGAGACAACTTCGGGCGACTGATTTCACTGAAAACTTTCCAAGAAATCGGCAAGTTCGGGGCGAAAGGGAAAGGGCCGACCGAGGTGATTTGGACATTCCCGTTCGCCTATACGGGTAGCGACTCCACATTTATGGCCTACGACCTGCCGAGCCGGAGCGTAATTTCCTACACATTGGTGAATCGCGGAGATTCTCTGACCATGCGGGCACACGACAAACGGCGGGTAGACCAGGGCGATGTGCCGTTGCAGGACAACACCAAGTTGTGCCGTATCGGCGACGACCACTACATGGGACAATGTTTTCATGCACAAGACCATTTTTTTTCGTTATTGGATAAAGATTTCAACCAAATCGGATATTTCGGAAACTCACCTATCCCGGAATCGATAACAAATGCCGGAGACCGGTTGCAAGGTTGCATGAATGCCGGATACGGCATTTCTATTTTCGCACCATATGAATTGCCCTACATCGGCTGTTATGCCATGCGGGACGGGAAACCGATCAAACTATGGGAAGACAATTTTGCTGAAAAAACATATTTAGTCCGAGGTACGACGCTCTTTTTCAAACCCGAGGAGACGATAGGATACACTTGGAATGTAGCGATCGGAAAAAAATATATCTATATCTTATGGAATGACGATTTGTTATTCAAATATTTCGAACGCCCGAACAATCAGGATCCGGCCGGGGCCGATATCGTTTTCATCTACGATCACGACGGGAATCGCATCGCACGCCTCAAAACGGATGTCGAATTATGCAAGATAACCCTTTCGGAAGATGAACAGACTCTGTACGGACTGACACAACCGGATTACACATTGGTGACATTCGACCTACCTGAAACGTATCCGGCGATAAAATAAATCACTCTCTGTACGCGACGCAAAAACTCGCGCCTCTTTTCTTGCATCACACAAGAAAAGAGGCGCGAGTCGTATCTGCAGGGAGTATTCCCCCCTCTGTTATCAGAAAGGAACTACTCCGCGATCGGCACCACCGATACGAACGATTTCCCCTCTGCCTTCTTCTTAAAGCATACGGTACCGTCCACCAACGCAAACAGCGTATGGTCTTTCCCCATCCCGACATTTTCGCCCGGGTTATGAACCGTTCCGCGCTGCCGCACGATGATATTCCCGGCCTTGGCCACCTGACCGCCGAACAATTTGACACCCAGTCGTTTGCTTTCCGATTCGCGGCCGTTCTTCGAACTACCTACCCCTTTCTTATGTGCCATCTCGATTTACTTTTTAAACGTTATTGAACTCTGAAACAGCGAGCGAGTTAAGCGATGATATTCTTAATCTCGATCTGGGTCAGACACTGCCGGTGCCCGTTCTGTTTCTGATACCCCTTGCGACGTTTCTTCTTGAAGACGATGACTTTATCGTCTTTCAAGTGTTTCAGCACGGTAGCTTCCACTTTGGCGTCTTTTACCGTAGGTGCGCCAATTGCAACCTTTCCGTCATTGTCGATCAGCAGGACTTTGTCGAAGCTCACGGCGGCGCCTTCGGCGTCGGCCAGACGGTGAACATAGAGCTTGCGACCCTTCTCAACTTTGAATTGCTGTCCTGCGATTTCTACGATAGCGTACATGTTCGTTTCGCTTGTTGTTTAGTGTTTCGAACCGCAAAGATAGGCATTTTTCTCCGACCGGCCAAACTCTGCCGATTTATTTCGGCAAACTTTTCCCGATCCGCCACATCCGAGGCCCTCAACCGCGCAGAATCCGATCCGGGGTGGTCATCCGATACCGCCGGTCGATGTCGTCCAACATCGATTGTACGTCGTCCGGCATGACGAGCCCCTCGTGCAGCATCCGGAGCACTTCGGCCTTCTCTTCGCTAATGAGCATCCGGATGGTTTTCTGGGTGACGGCCAGCCGGTAGGAGCTCGGGAATCGCTGGGCGATCATGTCCATAATCGTCTGACTCTCTTCGATATTGCGTTGCACTTCGCCGCGTAGCCCCTCCAGAGCCCGACGGTCGTCCCCGCTCAGGGTATCGGAACTTTCCAGCTCGTCCAACAGAGTAATCGAGGTGCGTTGCGAATGGATCAGCCCGCGGGCCACATCGTAGACCCGGACGAAAGTCGTCGACTGATTCCGGTCGACCCACCGGTAGAGCACCTCCCGGGATCGTTTCCGCCACCGCAGGTAGAACGGCAGGTCGGGCAGCTCCAGCAGCCGGGCCCGCTCACACAGGGGCCGTTTGCCGTCCGCGTCGTAGAGCTCTTCGACCGTCGCCAGCAACCGCCGCAACGACTCGGCCGAAATAATCCCCTTCTCGTAGAGTTGCCAGTAGCGTGTCCGCTCTTTGTCCAGTATGCGGAGCCGGACATTGGCTGCCAAATCCTGCCCGGGCACCACCGGTACGGGAATATCTTCGAGCGTGGGTACGAAAGCGGCCACTTTCGCCCAATCGGCGCCCTGCAATGCTTCGTTCTTCTGCAACTCGCCGTAATACCGCGTGGTATTTTCGCACAACTGTTTCTGAATCGTATAGTTCAGGAAGGTCTTGGCCGACGACACTCGCGTGAGCCCCAGTTTACGCAACAGCCACCCGACGGTGGTGGCATTGACGGTCAGGGTGAGCGTCACGATCCCTGCGGTCAGGAAGAGCACCTGCCGCCGCACCGGCTCGGGAATGGGCAACGTATAGGAGACCATCAACGCCAGGGTCAGCCCCAGCGCCCCGCGCAATCCGCCCCAGCAGAGAATGACGGCCTCACGTTTCGAGAGTCCGTATCCCGACCGTTTCATCAGCGGATAGAAGAGGGCGATCATCGTCATCCGCACCACATTGACTCCGATGTACACCAGCACCAGAATCGCGAAGTCCACCCACGTGGCCTGTACCTGCACCGCGATCACGACGCCCACCAGAATGAATATCAGCGTATTGGCGGCATAGGTGGCCAATTCCCAGAACTCCTGCATGAAGCGGTTGACTTCGGGTGCGATCCGCGGCCGCCCGTAATAGGTGATCACCAATCCGTACCCCACCAGGGCAATCACCCCCGAAACGTCCAGATAGCTCTGTGCCAGAAAGAAGGTGACGTAGGCCGAGACTAGAATCGCGCTGTTCTGGACGATCGCGTCGGTTCGGCTGCGGGTGATAAACCACAGGCAGAGCCAACCGAAGATCACGCCGAGCAATACGCCGCCGAGCACTACATAGACAAATCCGGCCACAGGCGCCTTGACGGCTCCGGAGGCCGTATAGGCTCCAAAAAAGAGCATAAAGAGGACGATCCCGGTTCCGTCGTTGAGCATCGACTCGGCATCCACGAGGGTGGAGAAACGTTTGCTGACGCCGAGCTCTCGGAGCAAGGCGACGACGGCCACAGGGTCGGTGGCGCTGATCAGTGCGCCGAACATCAGGGCATGGCTCCAGTTCCACTGGGCGTAGCTCGGTGCGAAGAGGTGAATGCCCATCATCAACAGTCCGGTCAGGAACATCGCCACGACCATTCCGGGTACGGAAAGCAGGGTGGCATTGGTCAGTGTTTTCCGGAAAATATGGGCGTCCAGTTCATACGCTGCGTCGAAAATCAGGACGGGCAGAAAGAGGTAGAGGATCAGATCGGGGTCGATATGTCCGGCGAAGTCGATGGAGGCTTTAAAGAAGGAATCTTGGGCAAAGAGTCCCGCCCGGTCGCAGAGTCCGACCATGAGTCCGAAGGCGAAAAGCCCGACGGTATAAGGCAGTACGGTGCGTTTGAGGGCATATTTGAGGATAGCTCCGGCTACGAGCGAAACGATCACGAAGACGAGCGGAGCCAGCATATTCATTGAATCCATACTGAAATAATTGATTGACTTTTCACTTCCATTTTCCGTCCGACTGCAAAATTAACGGAATCGGCGGAATCGCGTCCTATTTATTTACTCTATGTTTCGAGTTTTCACGATCGCGTTCCCGCCCCGGGCTACCGCGATCATGCAGATGGCGTGCAACGTGGCAGCGGCGGTTACGGTTACAGCTGGGCTTCGACGGGCGGCAGTATCCATGGCCTGAGTTTGCATTTCGACGTGATGTGGCTCTATTCCAACTACGCGTACTATCGCGCCTACGGTCTTCAGTTGCGCTGCCTCTCGGAATAAACGCGCCCATAGGGCGTTCTACTGGCAGCCTCTACCCCATATGGAAACCGAGACGGCCAGCTTTCGAGTGCCGAGCGGCCCGCCCCGGGCTACCGCGTTTGGGACTCGGGTGGAATGAGCTACGTCGGCAATCTAGGATTCAGTTGGTCTTCCGTCATGAACGACATCCGCGGTTCGGCCTTGAATTTCCATTCACAGGGCCTCTACACCAACAGTTCGGCCAGCCGCACCCATGGTTTTCAGTTGCGTTGCCTCTCGGAATAAACGGAAACGAGAGGCACGCAAAAATTGGCCGGGGTACTTTCATCGGAGTTTTATGTGGGCCGAAGCCTGCGGGGTTTGGGGTAGAGGCTGGCAGTAAAAGACGCTGTGCGTCCCTCCGCGGCGGGAGGCTTCGGCCCGCGCGGCTCTTTGAGCCGCAAGAGCAAAGCTCATTTCTATTAACAATTCGCTCTCAGCCTATATCTGTTCGCCGCCAGCGGTGAATGCAACGAGCTCCGACGAGTTGCAGTCCGCCGCGTGGGGTGGCGGCGAACTGCGCGACTCTCCGAGTCGCAGAGCACAGCTCTCTCTTTGAAGACAAACCTGTCTTTCGATTTCGGGCTGCGCGCTCCGGGGGTGGGCCGAAGGCCCAGCGCGCAAGCCCGGCGGTTCGAAGAACCGCAAGAGCAACGCCTCTTTGCTATGAGGTTCGTCCTCGGCGCGCCCCCCCACGCGCCGCTGATGCGTCGCCCTCGCCGAGGACGGCGACCTAAAGGTCGCACAAGCATCGCCCAAAGCCCTGCCCAACTCACCGCCCAATCCACAGCCCCATGCTCAGCCCAACGCGGCGCGAAAACCGTGGCCGGCTTTCGCGCCCGAAAAACAGACACAGTCCAAAGCTCGCCCCAGTTCTCCGCCTCGTGTCAGCCTCTACCCCTATACTACGCGGGCAGCCTCGGCCCCTATTCTCTATTCCGCACGCAACAATGGCACCCCCACTTCCTATCATCTGCAAGCCGAAACAAAATCGAATAACAGGACAAGAGACGGCATATTTTTTGCATTTTAACAGATATGGATAAATTTGCTATTCTTGTCATCGCCCTGCTCTACGGATGCAGCGCGAATACCCCTGCGAAACAAACTATGAAAAAAGACCTGACCCCCGAAGAGAGACACGTCATCATCGACAAAGGCACCGAAGCCCCCTTCAGCGGAAAACACGTCACCTTCGACGCCGGCGGCACCTACCACTGCAAACAGTGCGGCGCACCGCTCTATCGGTCGGCCGACAAATTCGATTCCGGATGCGGCTGGCCCAGCTTCGACGACGCACTGCCCGGCGCCGTGCGACGCACCCCCGACCCGGACGGACAACGCACCGAAATCACCTGCGCCCGATGCGGCGCCCACCTCGGCCACGTATTCACCGGCGAAGGATTCACCCCGAAAGACACCCGCCACTGCGTCAATTCGATCTCCCTGGAGTTCGAACCCGCCGCACCGGCATCCACCGCCGAAGCCATCTTTGCCGGCGGCTGCTTCTGGGGCGTCGAACACCTGATGCAGCAACAGACAGGCGTGATCTCCGTCGAATCGGGCTATATCGGCGGAACGACCGATCACCCCACCTACGAACAGGTCTGTACTCAAAAGACCGGACACGCCGAAGCCGTCCGCGTCACCTACGACCCGACGAAAATCGACTACGAAACCTTAGCGAAACGTTTTTTCGAGATCCACGACCCGACCCAACAGGACGGACAAGGGCCCGACCTCGGGCCGCAGTATCGTTCCGAGATCTTCTACCTCGATCCCGAACAGAAAGCCATCGCCGAACGCCTGATTCGGCAGCTCGAAACCAAAGGATATCGGATCGCCACGCGAGTCACTCCGGCCACCGTTTTCTGGCCGGCCGAGACCTATCATCAGGATTACTACCGGCGCAAAGGCACCGAACCCTACTGCCACGCCTATACCAAACGGTTCTGATCCGCTCGTAGCCTACTTATAGTAAAAAGATTATTTGTTGGTTCCGATGAAGCGCCAGCCCGCAGCCACCCGAAAGTAAGTCGGACAAGTCGTCTCGCCCGTATGGCGGATCGCGCTGTTGAACCCTTTGGAATACGACGCCGTAATGTCCAGCCCGCAACGGAACAGATAACCCGCCCCGAGGGTGAAAGCCAGATTCGCTGAACGGACATTTTGCATCGTCATCGTCGGCCCGCCGTCCTTTTCGACGCACTTCGCCGACAGCTTGAAAAGCCCCTCCACCCCCGCAATCGCCCGGAAACCGCCCAGAAAATTGAACTTAGCCACGAACGGCACCGAAAGATACTCCATCCGATGGATCGTCCGGCTGGCATGCCCCATCTCGACATTGTTGGTCGACCCCAACTGCGAATAGTAGGCCCCCGTCTCCAGCCCCCACCGGTGGGTGATGTGGTAATCGAGGAACGCGCCGGCGTAGAGCCCCGTGCGCGTACTGCCCGGACTGTTCATATAGTCGGCGAAGTTCAACCCCACACGCGGGCCGAAACCGAGCCCTTTGACCTGGGCCGAAGCGGTCGTCGCCACACCACAGGCGAGCGGAAACAACAAGAGGAGCCGGACGAATTTCTTCATGAGTCGGAACGGGACAGAATTTCTAGTGCGTACAAATATAGGAAAAAAGCGGAGGAGAGGCGATGCCTCTCCTCCGCTTTTATGAACAAAAATCGTTCCGTTCGGAACATCTTTTTCAAAAATTCGAACAATCTCGGTATTCCGTGTCGAAACCGATTACGCATCGCGCGTCGTCCGCTCCAGCTTTTTCATCACGCTGAAGAGGAAAATAGCCGACACCGCGCAGCAGAGCACCAAAATGCCCCACAACATCCACAGCGGCATCCCGCCCCACAGGTAACCGATAATCGCCACGAGGTAGTTCCCGACAGCCGTAGCCGCCAGCCAGCCGCCCTGTGCCAGCCCTTTGTACTTCGGCGGCGCCACCTTCGAAACGAACGAGATACCCATCGGGCTGAGGAACAGCTCGGCGATCGTCAGCACGAAATAGGTCGAGATCAACCAATTCGGCGACACGCGGGCCGATTCGCTCAAACCGCCCATCCCTTTCAACGCCTCCGGCGTCGGCAGCCCGGTCGAAGCCACGGCCAACAGAATGAACCCGATAGCGGCGATCAGCATCCCGATACCGATCTTACGCGGCGCGCTGGGCTCCTTGCCCTTCTTGTTGAGCCACGAGAAGAACGCTACCATGAGCGGCGTAAAGAGGACGATGAAGTATGCGTTGAACTGTTGGAAAATCTGCGGCGAGATCGCCATTTCGGCCGGGAACGAGCTGTAAGCCCACCAGGCGCATCCCCCGCCGACAAGAGCCAACAGCGCCCCGACCCCTTTGGCTCGCGCCGTCGTCCCCTGGAAGAGCGAGATAATGCCGTAGAAGCAGAAAGCGAACGGCAGCAAGGTCAACAACGAGAAGCCGAAACGGTCGAACCCGCTGACCGAAGTCTGCGTATAGTCGCGCGCAAAGAAGGTCATCGTGAGGCCGTTCTGGTGGAACGACATCCAGAAGAAGATCACCACGGCGAACACCAGCCCCAAAGCCACCAGCCGGTCTTTGACCTGCTGCGCGGTGAGCTCCACGGCATTCGGATCGCGTTGAGCCTGTTTCTCCTTTTCGGTTTTGTCGGCCGCCTTGTAGTACTTGCGGAAGCCGACGAAAATGATCATCGAAACGATCAACGACAGGCAAGCCACCCCGAAACCGTAGTTATACGACTGACCGAGGCTGGCGATATAGCTGTCGCCGAACTGAGCCAGATCGGTTCCCGTGTAGCCCTGTTGAGCCGCCATCTCGCTGAACCGGGCCGTCGCTTCGGGCGAGATCGTCCCGTTCTGCAACTGGTGCGCCAGCGCAGGAATATCGGCATTGTAGGTGTATCCGTCCTTTTCGAGGAAGTAGTTCGAAACCCCTTCGGCCGCCGACGGAGCGAAGAAGGCCCCGATGTTGATACACATGTAGAAGATACTGAACGCGATGTCCCGCTTGGCGCTGTACTTCGGATCGTCGTAGAGGTTGCCGACCAGCGCCTGAAGGTTCCCCTTGAAACACCCCGTCCCGAGGGCGATCAGAGCCAGCGCGCCGAACATGGCGATCTGGGCCCCCGTCCCGACACCGGTCGGAATGGCGAGGCAGAAGTACCCGGCGAACATGATGATGATCCCGAGGGCGATGGTCTTGCCGTAGCCGAGCACCTTGTCGGCCAGCAGCCCGCCGAACAGCGGCAGGAAGTAGACCATACTCAGGAAGATCCCGAACGTCGTGCTGGTCTGATCCTCCGTGTAGCCGAATTTGGCCTGCATGTAGAGGACGAAGATCGCCAGCATGGTGTAGTAGCCGAAACGCTCGCCCATGTTGGCCAACGCCAATACGAACAGACCTTTGGGTTGTCCTTTTAACATTAGCTATGTGGATTTTGGTTAATAATTGCGTGGTTTGTGCGAGAGACCCCCGGCGCTTCGAGTCGGGGGAGAGTCGATCCGCGCCGAGTTTACGATTTACAAAAGTAACGATTTCGTCGAAAAATGCAAGCCGGGCCGGTTCGGGAGGCGGCACAGCCACGGTCTGACAAGATGGGGCGCACCCAGATTCGAGCAGAAGGAGTGTTTATAAATTGTGAACAATCGGTTTATAACCTGTTTGCATTTCGATGACAACCGGGCGAAATTTCGTGAATAGGATGTCGATAAGGGTTCAAAAAGCGATAAGAACCTGTTAAAAACCTCTTTTCGGCCCGCTGTCCACAAAAAAACTGCCGCGGGCGCTTCTGAATGAAAGCCCCGCGGCAGCGAAAAGTTAATCAATTGTGAAAAACCCGGTCAATACTGCTCCCCGTCGTTCGGAAAATCGCCGGATTTGACGTCTTCCCGATACTGCTCCACCGCCGCCGTAATCTGCTCGTGGAGGTTCAGATACCGCCGCAGAAAGCGCGGCGAGAAACCGTTGTTGATCCCGAGCATATCGTAAGAAACGAGCACCTGTCCGTCCACCCGGTTTCCCGCCCCGATCCCGATGATCGGAATCTTCACCGCCTCGGCCACCCGCCCCGCCAGCACGGCGGGAATCTTTTCGAGCACGATGCCGAAGCATCCGGTCTCGGCCAGCAGCAGCGCGTCGGAGTAGAGTTTCTCCGCCTCCGCCTCCTCCCTGGCCCGCACGGCATAGGTGCCGTACTTGTTGATCGACTGCGGCGTGAGCCCCAGATGCCCCATCACCGGAATCCCGGCACAGAGAATCCGCTGTACGCAATCGATCACCTCGGCGCCCCCCTCCAGCTTCACCGCATCGGCCTCGGTCTCTTTCATGATCCGCACCGCCGAGTTCAAGGCCTCTTTCGAGTTCCCCTGATAGCTCCCGAACGGCAGATCGACCACGACCAAGGCCCGCTCCACAGCCCTCGCCACCGCTTTCCCGTGATAAATCATATCGTTCAGGGTCATCGGCACGGTGGTCTTGTACCCGGCGATCACGTTGGCCGCCGAGTCGCCGACCAGAATGACATCGATCCCGGCGGCGTCCATAATCCCGGCCATGGTGTAATCATAGGCGGTGAGCATGGATATCTTTTCGCCGCGGGCTTTCATCTCGGCCAGCCGATAGGTGGTCACGGCACGAGTTTTTCCTTCTGATGACATATATTTCTTACCGGTAATGCAATCTCATTAGCCGTACGTCGCTCTCCCCGAAGGGATAGCATTCGGTTACAGCACGTTGATCTCGTGAAGGATGGCATTGGTCTTGCGCACCGCCTCGGCGCTCGCTTCGAAAGCGGCCTTTTCCTCGGCAGTCAGCGCCACTTCGACCACCCGTTCCGCACCGTTGCGCCCGATCACCGTCGGCACCCCGATGCAGATATCCTTCTGGCCGTACTCCCCTTCGAGCAGGACGCACGACGGGACGATCTTTTTCTGATCCCGCACGATCGACTCGACCACCATAGCGGCCGCCGCTCCCGGCGCATACCAGGCCGACGTGCCGAGCAGTTTGGTCAGCGTCGCGCCGCCCACCATCGTGTCGGCCACCACTTTGTCCAGCACCGCCTTGTCCTTGCAGAGTTCCGTCACCGGCACCCCTTTGACCGAGGCTTTGGAAACCAGCGGAATCATCGTCGTATCGCCGTGGCCGCCGATCACCATCCCGTCCACATCATTGGAGTTGACCCCCAACGCCTTGGAGAGGTAGCATTTGAACCGCGCCGAGTCGAGCGCGCCGCCCATCCCGAAGACCCGGTTTTTGGGCAGTCCCGTCGCCTTCAGCGCCAGATAGGTCATCGGGTCCATCGGGTTCGAGACGATGAGCAGAATCGCCTCCGGCGAATGTTTCAGGATGTTTTCGGCTACCGATTTAACGATTCCGGCATTCACCCCGATCAGCTCTTCGCGCGTCATGCCCGGTTTGCGAGGCATGCCCGAGGTGATCACCACCACGTCCGACCCCGCCGTGGCCGCATAGTCGTTCGTCACCCCCTTGATATTGGTGTCGAAGTCCATCAGCGTAGCCGTCTGGAAGATATCCAGGATTTTCCCCTCCGAAACCCCCTCTTTGATGTCCAGCAGCACCAATTCGCTGCACACTTCGCGCGTGGCCAATACGTTCGCACAGGTTGCTCCCACGTTCCCCGCGCCGACTACCGTTACTTTTGCCATGAGTTATGTTCGATTTTAAAGTGTTTGTTCTCTGCTTTGCGTTGAAATAAAGATTAGCCGATCAGTTTCGCATACTCGTCGGCCGACAGCAACCCGTCCAGCTGCCCCGGTTCCGTGAGGCGGATTTTGACCATCCACCCCTCGCCGTAGGGGTCTTTATTGACCGTTTCGGGGGCGTCTTCCAGTGCGCCGTTGAGCTCCAGCACCTCGCCCGCCACCGGCAGGAAAGCGTCCGAAACGGTCTTCACCGCCTCGATCGTGCCGAACACGTCGCCCTGTGCCAGCGTCTCGCCTTCGGTCGTGATGTCCACGAAAACGATGTCCCCGAGCTGGCTCTGGGCGAAATCGGTGATCCCCACGAATGCCTCTTCGCCCTCGACGCGAATCCACTCGTGGTCTTTCGAATATTTCAGGTTGGATGGAATGTTGCTCATCTCGAATCAGATTTTTTAGGTTCAACGCCCCAAAGATACCGCTTTTTTCGAAACGCGCAAGGGTGGTGTTATTCCGTTAACAGCCTGTTCCGACGAGCTTTGACATATCGCCCGAATTTCCTATCTTGCACAAGTTATGAAACGATTTTTTCTTCTCCTTTGCGCGCTCTGCACCGCCCTCGGACGGACGACGGCGCAACCGGCTCTGATTCCCTATCCGCAACAGCTCGAAACGACGGGCCGATACCTGGTTCCGCTGCTGAACGTCAAGGTGCGGATCGACACCACCCTGTCGCTACCGGCCGAGGGTTATATCCTGGAAACCTATCGGAAAGGGGCTAAAATCACGGCCCGCGACGAGCAGGGCGCCATCTGGGCGCGCCAGACGCTGCGCCAGCTGACCGACGAGCGGGGGTTGGTGCCGAGCGTCCGGATCGTCGACTGGCCGGCTTTCGCCTGGCGCGGCTTCATGCACGACACGGGGCGCAACTTTATTCCGGTCGAAGAGCTCAAACGACAAATCCGCCTCCTGTCGCAGTACAAGATCAACCTGTTCCATTGGCACCTGACGGACTATCCGGCCTGGCGGATCGAGTCCCGGCGTTTCCCGCAACTCAACGATCCGCAGTATCAGCGACCGGGGCGCGACGAGGGGAAGTTCTACACCTACGGCGAGATTCGCGACGTGATCGACTATGCCCGGAAACACGGCATACTGGTGGTGCCGGAGATCGACATGCCGGGCCACAGCACCTATTTCAACTCGACGTTCGGTTTCGGCATGGCCGATCCGCGGGGGATGCGGATCTTGGAGGAGGCTTTGAACGAGTTTTTCACCGAGATACCGGTCTCGGAGGCGCCGTACATCCACATCGGCTCGGACGAGGTGCACATTCCGGACCCGACGGGGTTCATGCGGTGGGCGGACAGTGTGGTGCGGGCGGCGGGACGCACGCCGATGGTGTGGGATCCGGGTCTGCCGGCGACAGACGGAAGCATTCGGCAGGTGTGGTCGGAGGCTTCGGGCTACGTGGCCCGCAACCGGACGCAGGGCGGGCCGATCGTCGATTCGTATATGGGGTACCTGAACAATTACGACCCGATTTCGTTCACGCCGCGGATGCTGCTGCACGACCCGTGCGACCAGGCGCAGGGCGATTCGACGGCTTTGGGGGGGATTCTCTGCCTGTGGAACGACACGAAGTCGCCGGGTTTGGAGGGGTTGATGCGGAATAGCGGGGTATGGTCGGGGCTGCTGCCTTTCGCCGAACGGCTATGGCGAGGCGGGCGGAAACCGGAGGGGTCTCCGACGAATCCGAACCTGTTCCCCGATCCTTCGACGCCGGCCGGGGAGGCTTTGGCGGAGTTCGAGGAACGTATGCTGACCCACAAGGAGGGTCTGCTCAAAGAGGAACCTTTCTGCTGGTGGCCCAACGCTTCGCTGAAGTGGCGGGTATCGGAGCCTGCGGCGTTCGGGAGCGACACTTCGAGCCTGAAATGGCATACTTTATATGGCGGGGCGATCGATGTGGACGCGATGCTGGCCACGCTGTCGTTACTGAAGCCGGATTCGGGCGAGGTGTGGGCGGAGACTATCATCACGGTGCCGCGCGACACGGTCATCCTCGCCCAGATCGGTTTCGAGGCTCCGTCGCGGTCGAACCGCATTTCGTCGGGCATCGGCGCACAGGGAGCGTGGGAGGCTGCGGGCGAGGCATGGATAAACGGCGTCCGGATCGAACCGCCGGTGTGGCGCGAGCCGGGCGCGTATGCATTCCGGTTCAACACGTGGGCCAGACCGGAAGAGGAGTTTCCGTATACGGCGGAACAGCTGTTCTGGACGCGTGAGCCGGTCGAAATCGCCCTGAAAGCGGGGACGAACCGAATCGTACTCCGTTCTCGCAAGCTCTTCCGGGGGCAGCACTGGATCTTCGCCTTCGTGCCTCGCTAAAGGAAATCAGCCAAAGCTACTTGCGTTTTGGACAAGATTTCCCAGGCGCGCGGACAATGAATTGGGCCGTCGGTAGCTGGAGGATGCGGAGCATCCATCTAAAGTTTTTCTGGTTCTCTTTGTTCACAAAGAGAACAGTACCCTCGAGCCAAACCGCGCGCCACGCCTTAAGAGGGAAATCGTCAAAATGTGCTGGCACGTTTTGACAAGATTTCCCCAGGCGCGCGAAAACGCGGCGGAGCGACAGCGGAGCCGCAGTGAAGCCGACACGGGGCGGAGAACTGGGCTCTGCTTTGGGCCGTGCCGGGCCGAGCGTGGGGCTTGGATTGGGGCGGTAAGTTGGGCTGTGCTTGGGGGCAAGCTTTTGCGACTCTCAGAGTCGCGCAGTTCGCCGCCACCCCCTGCGGCGGGCTGCAACTCGTCGGAGCTCGTTGCTGCTCTCCGCTGGCGGCGAACTGTTGTAGGTCAAGAGTAATTAGCGCGATTCGCAGAATCGCTGGCCTCTTATTGGGGTAGAGGCTGCCCGATCGGAGTGCCCGAAGGCACCGGTGCGGGGAGGCGCGCCGAGGAAGAACCCGACAGAATTGGGCTGAATTTTTGGCTGTACTTTGGGCATTATTGCTTTTGCGACCCTTTGGGGCGTGCGGGCCGGACGCCTCCCACCGCGGAGGCCCGCAACTAACGTTGTTCTGGGCCCCGCAGGCTTCGTCCCGATCGGGCGACAAGGCTGAACTTGACAGAAAAAGGCGTTGCTTATGCGGTTCATAGAGCCGCCGGGCTTGCGCGCTGGGCCTTCGGCCCACCCCCGGAGCGCGCAGCCCGAAACCGACAGAATTGGATGAAAGTCCGAAACCAAATGGGCCGAGCTTCTGCGGCTCTTCGAGCCGCGCAGGCTTCAACCCGCTAAGGCAATTGCATTTTTCTCGTATGCTCGATTGCGTCCCCGCCGGCGACGAACTTTAGTTGCATTATAGCTGAAGACGCAGAAGCCCGCAGTCAATTAAATCTAATCTCTGGTCAAGCAGTAACGAACTGTCCCCCCCAAAAAGACTAAAGAACAGTCAATCAGCCGCCACTAACTGCCGGTAGCGGCGGCAGAAAAGCCGGTAGTACAAACACCCCAGCACCGCCAGACCGACCGTAAAAGCCACCCACGTACCCGCAGCGCCCATCTCCCACATAAAGCTGCACAAATACCCGACCGGAGCCGAAATACAGACATAAGTAAAGATCGCGTAATACATCGGCCGTTTCACCTCCGTCAGCCCGCGCAACGCACCCAGCACCACCCCCTGGAAACCGTCGATCACCATAAAGACGCACCCGAAGCGGAGCAAATGGGCCGCGACCTCGATCACCGCCGTCTCGGCAGTGAACCAGCCGGCGATCTGCCGTCCGAACAAGAAGACCAGCAGCGACGCACATACCGTAAAGATCGTAATCAGATGCAGCGAAGCGTTCATCGCCCGTCGCATCGAAGGATAGAGCCTCAAGCCGTAATCCTGACTCACCCGAATCGTCGTAGCGGCCGACAGCCCCGTGACGACCATAAAGCTCAGCGACGGCAGATTGACCGCAATCTGGTGGGCAGCCTGCGGCACCGCCCCGAACAGACCGATCACCACAGCCATCAGACTCAAAGCGGTCATTTCAATAAAAAGTTGCAGTGCGATCGGCACACCCACGTTCAACAACCGACGCAACCGGAACGGCGTGATCCGCACACGCCGGAAAAGTCTTATATAGCCGCGATAATCGGCACGACCGAACATCAGCCAGGCAAACAAAATCACCATCACGACCCGGGCAATGAAGGTCGAAGCTCCGGCCCCGACAGCTCCCATCTCAGGAAAAATCCACCAGCCATAGATCAACGCTCCGTTCAGCGCAATATTCAGGACGTTTCCGACAATCGCAATCACCATCGTGTGCGACGTGTTCCCGATTCCTTCGAGAAACTGTTTGCAACTGGCGAACAGCACCATAGGCAGAGCTGAAGCCAGCTGATACCACATGTATCCGCGAGCGATGGGCACGATAGCCGGGTCTTGCCCCATCCGTCCCATCAGAGGCAGGATCAGCCCGAGCAAAAGCATCAACAAGAGACCGGTTGCCATCCCCAGCAGCACGGAATTTTTGAACAACGCCGCACTGCGCATCCGGTCGCCGCGCGCATAGCTTTTCCCCACCAGAGGGGTGAGTCCCATCGCAATACCGGTTCCTAAAAACAGAACGGGCCACGAAAGGGCATAGGCGAACGAAATACCGGCCAGCGGTACTGCCTCGCCCAGATGCCCGACCATTACGGTGTCGGCGATCTGGACGGAATACTGTCCGACCTGAGAGACAATTACGGGAACCGATAACCGCAAATTCGAGCGATAATAACTTCCGTAACCTTTAAACATCATTCTTTTTCTGTTTTTATTCTATTTCGCGTCTACGTGACATGCGGGACAACTGCCCCGCACCGGGCTGCCGCGATTTCGGTCGCACGGACTATGAGGGCATAATAAGATTCGTTGGCAATAGTGGATTTTACTGGTCATCCACCACGAACGACATCTACGAGTTCGATTTACTTTTCCACTCACAGGATCTCGTTCCCAGTTATACAGACACCCGCGCCCACGGTTTTCCGTTGCGTTGCCTCTCGGAATAAACGCCGCGGGCCCGCGGGGGCAAGGGGCTGGAGCTCTACCCTAATTAGGTGCCTCTACCCTACTTTGGTTTGACCTTAGCGGATCGGACGCCCGGGAGGAACGACAACTCTCGGCGCGTGAGCGGCGTGTTGCGGGCCGCCCGGTGGGAGGCGTCCGGCCCGCGCGACCTTGCAGGTCGCAAGCTTCAGCCTAACTCACGGCCCAATCTACAACCCTAGCCTCTCGTGTTCGGCCTGTCGCCCACTCCCCCGAGCGGCTTCGCCGCTGGACGACAGGGCCGGCGACCTAAAGGTCGCACAAGCACCGCCCATTCGTCTCTTTTAAGCTGTTCACCGCCAGCGGAGGCGTAACGAGCTCCGACAAGTTGCAGCCCTCCGCGGGGGATGGCGGCGCAACGAGACGCAACCAAGCCTGCCAATATGTAATTGCTTTAACGGGTCGAAGCCTGCGGGGCCCACAGCAACGTCAGTTGCGGGCCTCCGCGGTCGGAGGCTTCGGCCCGCGCGACTCTGCGAGTCGCAGAAGCACAGCCCAAAGCTCGCCCCAGTTCTCCGCTCCGTGTCTGCCTTACTGCGGCTCCGCTGTCGCTCCGCCGCGTTTTACCGTCGCCCGCGGCAATTCTTGCCGGATTGGCCAAGTGCCAACCGGCAGAATATGCCCTCTTTAGGCGGGCGGGCGACGGATTTTTAGCAAAGTCAAATTTTTTCGCGCGCCCGTCCTACAGGAGGGTACTGCTCTTACGCCGGGCGGGCGCACTCTTTGGGTGTTTTACTGCCAGCCTCAACCCAATCCTTTGTGCGCGCGCCGGGGAAATCCTGTCAAAACGCGCAAGCGCATTTTGACGATTTCCTTATTTAGGCGGGGCGCACGGCTATACCTACGGGAGGGTATTGCGCTCGGGCCGCGCGGGCCCCACGTCCCGTGGACGGGAAATGCTGACGCATTTCCACTGGCAGCCTCTACCCCCCTTCTTCGTCCGCGCGCTGGCGGAAATCTTATTCAAACGCGAACTACGCGTTTGAATGATTTCCTTATCCAGCGGTCACGCGCGGGTCGAGCTTTGTCCCGCCTCGAACTGTTCCTTTTGGCTTCGCGTTGCCTTCGGCTTCCTCGTGCTACCTCGGCAAAGCCCGCAAGCGGTCTCTGCCCTCGGTACGCTACTCGGTTCCTCCTCGCCGCTCGGCAATTTGCAAACTATGTTTGCATAGCTCTCGCTGGCAGCCTCGGTTGTGAACAAAGAGAACCAGAAAAACTTTAGACGGATGCTGACGCATCCTCAAGCTACCGACGGCCCAAATCGCAAGACAGCCTCCACCCCAAACCAACAACGCCATAGCCTTCCCTCGTCCGCATCCGCCGAAGGCCTCGTCAATCGAAAAAACTACAAACAAAAAAGGTGTTCATTTCCTGAAACAGGAAACAGACACCTTTTTTTGATTTTGAAAGCTCGGAGACGGTAATACTCAACCGCTTTACAATATCGTCAGAACATAATCGGAAAGAGCCTACCCCCAAGGAAGAGGAGCCTCTCCGGCAACAGTCCGAACTACTCAGCCGAAGCTTCAGCCGTTACCGACACGGCCACTTCCGCTTTGATATCCTTGTAGATCTTGACCGTAGCTTTGTATTCGCCGATCTGCTTGATCGCATCGACCTTGACGTGACGTTTGTCGATCGAGAAGCCCTTCGCTTCGATCGCATCGGCCACCTGTGCCGCCGTCACCGACCCGAAGATCTTACCGCCTTCGGCCACCTTCACAGCGATAGCTACCGCTACCCCGTTCAGTTTATCAGCCACAGCTTGAGCGTCGGTCACCATCTTCGCCTCCTTGTGCGCCTGCTGTTTGATTTTTTCAGCCAGCACCTTCTTAGCCGAAGCGGTCGCAGCCGCCGCATATCCCTGCGGAATGAGGTAGTTGTTGGCATACCCCGGCCGCACGTTTACGATCTGATCCTTATTGCCGAGGTTATCGACGTCTTGTTTCAGTATGATTTCCATAATGTATTCTCTGCTCCTCGGTTAGGGATTATTTCAACAAGTCGGTTACGAACGGCAGGATAGCCAAGTGCCGTGCCCGTTTCACCGCCGTAGCCACTTTTTTCTGGAACTTCTGCGAAGTCCCGGTCAGCCGGCGGGGCAGAATTTTCCCCTGTTCGTTCAGGAACTTTTTGAGGAATTCGGCGTCTTTGTAATCGACGTATTTGATCCCGGCTTTCTTGAACCGGCAATATTTTTTCTTCTTGACCTCAACGGATACCGGGTTGAGGTAACGGATTTCGGATTGGGGTGCTGCCATGATTACTCTTGAGTTTTAGCTGCGTTGATGTTTCTGCGTTTTTCGGCATATTCGGCCGCGTACTTGTCCTGTTTGAAAGTCAGGAAACGGATGACGCGTTCGTCGCGACGGTACTGGGTTTCGAGCACGTCGATCAGTTTGCCTTCGCCTTCGAACTCGATCAGGGTGTAGAACCCGGTGGTCTTTTTCTGGATCGGATAGGCGAGCTTACGCAAACCCCACTCTTCGGTGTAGTTCACTTTGCCGCCGTTCTCGGTGATGACACCCTGGAATTTGCCGACCAGCTCTTTCAACTGTGCGTCCGAAAGAACGGGAGTCGCAATGAAAACGGTTTCGTAACGGTTCATAAGTTGTCCGTAAAGAAATGATGAATAATGAGTTGTTTCGTCGCACCCGTCAACAGAGCGCGTTTCGAGCCGCAAAGATAGCTTTTTTTTCGGGATGTACAAACCGGCGGGACGATTTTTGCCGACGGACACCGGGGCGATCGGAAGCGGACTCGCCAGCCGGAAGAGTCAGGAGAGGAGAATAATAACTCAAAACGTCCGATTTGTAACATTATGAATGTAAAGACAAAACATTTCGGCTTTTTTTCGAATTATATTTGTGTTCTTTGTAGCGGGAGATTTATTTTGTATTTATCATTATCGTCCATTGTATGTCGGAGCAAACCAAGAACAATAAGGCGGAACGTGCGTCGTCGTTGTGGCAGTTCGTGACCCACTCCGCTTCCGGCCCCCAGTCTCTGGAGCTGACCCGCAACCTGCTCGGCGTGGTAGAGAGCGGGACGAAAGTCGTCCATTATGCCGGGGAGAGCTATCGAATCGGCGACAAGGAGCTTTTCCTGCTGGCGCCGGGGAAACATTACGTCGAAAACCTGCCGGCCCGGAACGGGCCGTATAAGGAGACCTGCCTCGCGTTCGACAACCAGGAGATGGCGGGAGCCTTGTCGGCGCTCGTGACCTTGTACGGGATGGAGCTGGAGCTGCCGGAGGCGGCACAGGCCGATCTGACGCTGGGACACGTCAGCACGCGGCTGTGGCCGGAGATGCGGCTGTTGTTCGACTCGCTGATGCCGTATATGGACACGGACTACCTGACGTCGCATCCGCAGCTGATGCGCCTCAAACTGGCCGAATTCGCCTACATGGTGGTGGCGCACAAGGAACACGGGTTGCAGTACAAACTGCTGCGGTGCGTCGAGCGGCTGGCCGACCCGTTCGAGAGCATCATCCGGAACTCGATCTTCGAAGACCTCTCGATCAGCGAGCTGGCGCAGCGGACCAACAAGAGCCTGACCTCGTTCAAGAACGACTTCCTGCGGATATTCGGCATGACGCCGCACCGGTGGATTCTGAAACAGCGGCTATTGCATGCGCGATTAGAGGTGGTATCGACCACCAAACCGATCGCGCAGATCGGATACGAGTGCAAGTTCGACAACATCTCGCACTTCATCAAGCTCTTCAAGCGGGAGTTCCAGATCACGCCGCTCTCGCTCCGGCAGGAGTATCGCCAGTCGGCGGGGATGGCGGGAGAGGCGTAACGACTATTCGACGGCAATACCGGCGAAATACGCAAAGGGGCAGGATGGTTTTCATCCTGCCTCCTTTTTGTTCCTGCCTTTTTTTGTGCGTTAAGCCACGCTGGCGAAAAACCCCGCCTATACCGTCAGGTCGAGTTCGTCCCGCAATTTGAGAATATTCGGATTGAGGCGCACCAGATACTGCAACTTATCTTCCGTCGAAACCGGTTTGTACTCCTGCTGCACCTCGGTCACGACGACCGTCACCGTCGCCGCCGCTCCGGTCAGCTGGCGCAGGTCGCGCTCGATCTCCCACTTGGCCTGGTTGATCTCGTCGGCCAACACTTCGTTCGGCACGGAGACGAGCACTTCGCTCCCGCGAATCTGTCTGGCCGTCAGCGCCGTCGCCAACCGAGGTCGTTGCCGCTCCATCCAAAGCCGCAGCAAGTCATCGTATTTTTCAGTAATCACCCTCTCTGCCTCCTCCGGCGTCACCTCACGAACAGAGGCCCCCTCCTCTCGTGACGCCACCTCGGCCGATGCCACCGCCCCTTCGGTCGCACCTCCGCCTGCCGCAGCCTGTAAATTCGTGATCGACACCCCCGTAATCGATCGTCCCGCCGCCCGTCCCTGCTCCGGCTGCGCCACAGGTTTCGTCGCCTGCGCCGAAACCGGAGAGGTCGTCGCAGCCGGTGCAGGCTGCCCTGCCGCTTCCCGCACCGGTTCCGATTTCGGCTCCGGTGTCGGTTTGGGTGTCAATTCGGAAGGAGTCGCTGCCGCTCCCTCCGGCACCGTCCGCGCCGCCGGCACGGCAGGATTCACCACCGTCGCCCCACCCCCGCCATTCGAAATCGCCGGCATGGGATACCGCCCCACTCCCGCCACCAGCACCAGAGCATCCGCCTCCGAATCTCCGCCCGCCTCAGCACCTACGGTGTCATCTTTTTTTTTTAGCCCTCCCAACCCGCACAACTTGATCAACGCCAATTCGGCATGCAACCGCCGATTGGTCGCCGTCCGATAGCCGGTATCGACCTGAGTCAACAGGTTGATGGCATTGAACAGGAAGCCCGTATCGCACCCCTCCGCATTCGCCTGCGCCCGGTACCGCTCGGCCACCTGACCGGTCACCTCCAACAACCCGGCCGTCTGCGGATTCTTGCACATCAACAAATCGCGCATATGCCCGTTGAGCCCGGCGATAAAAAGCTGCCCTTCGAATCCCCGCCGCAACACGCCGTCGAACAAGGTGAGCAGCTCGGCATAGTTCCCCGCCAGAATCAGATCCGTCGCCGCGAAATAGGTATTATAATCCAGTACGTTCAAACTCTCGGCCACCTTGTCGCCCGTGAGTTTCGTCCCGCAGAACGAAACGACGCGGTCGAACATCGACAGCGCATCCCGCATCCCGCCGTCGGCCCGCTGGGCGATCACGTGCAGCGCTTCGTCGTCATAGGTCACCCCCTCCTGACCGGCAATATACTGGAGATACTGCACGGTATCCTCGACCCGTATCCGGTTGAAGTCGTAGCACTGGCACCGCGATAAGATGGTGGGCAGGATCTTGTGTTTCTCGGTCGTGGCCAGAATGAAGATCGCATAATGCGGCGGCTCTTCCAAGGTTTTCAGAAAGGCGTTGAAGGCGTTGGCCGACAACATGTGCACCTCGTCGATGATATAGACGCTGTAGCGCCCCACCTGCGGCGGTATGCGCACTTTTTCGGTCAGCGCCCGAATGTCTTCCACCGAGTTATTGGAGGCGGCGTCGAGTTCGTGGATCGAAAACGACCGCCCTTCGTTGAAAGCCCGGCACGACTCGCATTCTCCGCACGCCTCATGCTCCGATGTCGGGTTCAGACAGTTGATGGCTTTGGCGAAAATCCGCGCACAGGTGGTCTTCCCCACTCCCCGAGGCCCGGTGAAGAGGTAGGCGTGCGCCAGCTGTCCCCGCGCAATGGCGTTCCGCAGGGTCTCGGTAATATGAGCCTGACCGACGACGCTGCGAAAGGTGGCGGGACGGTATTTTCGAGCTGATACGACGAATGATTCCATCATTCTACAAAGATAATAAATGCACTTCGCATTCCAAACCTCTTTTCGCACTCGTCATTGTGCCGGATGGAACCGTACCTTTTCTGAAGAAAAGGTACCCAAAAGACTTTCGTGATAGCTACGCTACTCTTTAGGCTCCGCAGTCCTCAGTCTTCGTGATTGCTTTTGGGTCGGGGTTGTAGCGCGCCCAAAGTTTAGCTCGCATTAGCGCGCTACAACTCCCGGCCCAAAGAAGAATCCGAGAACCGGGCCGCCGGCAGCTGGAGGATGCGAAGCATCCTTGAAAGTTTTTCTGGTTCTCTTTGTTCACAAAGAGAACAGTTCACTCCCGGGCAAAGAAAAAGAGATACGAGAGAGGTTGTATGCAAATCGCATGTACATCATATCCCGTTATTTTGCCACAAAACGGTTTAATAAAAACGGATATAGCCATGTACAAGTATGCCAAAGACGGCGTTACCGTATCCTCGGTACTCGACACCCGCCGCGCCAAGAAGAACGGACTCTTTCCCGTCAAAATCCAGGTCGCCTACAAGCGCGTCCAGAAATACTACCCCACCGGGAAAGAGCTCGACACCGCCGAGTGGAAACGCCTGCTCCGCACCCGCAGCGGCTACCTGCTCGAAGTGCGCCGCGACATCGGCAGCTCCTTCGACCGCATCAAGCGGCACGTTCAGGAGCTGACCGAAAAAGAGCCCTTCTCGTTCGACGCCCTCAACCGGCTCCTCGGGCGCGGCAAGGGCGACACCCTGAACAGCCTCTTCCGCCATCGGATCATCCGCCTGACCGCCGAACAACGAGTCGGCAACATGCTCTGGTACGACAACGTCTTCAAATCGATCAAACGGTTCTCCAGCCGGGCGATCCCGCTCACAGCCGTGACGGTCATCTGGCTGCGCCGCTACGAGAAATTCCTGCTCGGCGAGCAGAAAAGTCCCGTGACCATCTGCATGCACATGCGCGCGATCCGCGCCCTGCTGAACGAAGCCCGCAAAAACGGCAACCTGCTCGACACCCAATACCCGTTCGGGCAGGGAAAATTCGAAATCCAAGAGGGCGAGGGCCGAAAAATCGCCCTGAATCTCCGCCAAATCAAACAGATCGTCGATTTTTCGAACGGCAATCCGACCACGGCTCACTATCGCGACCTGTGGTTTTTCATCTACCTCTGCAACGGGATCAACGTAGCCGACCTCATCCGGCTCAAATATGCCGACATCATCGACGGCGAAATCTGTTTCGTTCGCCAAAAGACAGCCCGCACCACCAAAACCCGCAAAGAGATCCGAGCGATCATTACTCCCGAGATGCGCGCGATCCTCAGCCAGTGGGGCAATCCGCCCTCCCCGGAGAACTTCCTGTTCCCTTTCCTGAACGGCCATGAGAATGCGATGGAGCTGAAAATCAAGACACAGAATCTCACCCGCCAGATCAACCGCCACATGCACCAAATCGGCCTAGCGCTGGGCATCGGGCCGATTTCGACCTACACGGCACGTCACTCGTTCGCCACCATCCTCAAGCGTCAGGGGGCCAACATCAGCTACATTTCCGAATCACTGGGCCACAGCAACCTAAGGACGACGGCCTGCTATCTGGCAGGGTTCGAGAAAGACGAGCGGATCAAAAACGCGCGCCTGTTGACCGACTTCAAGAAATCCAAGAAATGACGCCCCCACATGAAACGAACATTCGACTCCATCCGACCGACCAATATGTAAATTGTATGTACGTCCCCAAAACCGGTTTTCAACAACCTCCTGATCTTTTGAATGTTCACTCCGAATTTTCACCTCCTTGCCTCTGTTTTGCAGACAGAGGCGGTGACGGTGACGGCACTCGGGGGTAAAAAACAGGATCGGAAACTCGGTTATGCCACCTCTACCGTCAAAGGCGACGAACTGGCACGTACCAATACCATCAGCCCTGTCAATGCTTTGCAGGGTAAGGTAGCAGGGCTCCAAATTTCGACCTCCGGGTCGTCGGGGCTGACCTCGTCGCCGGTGATTACACTCCGCGGGGCGAAGTCGCTGACCAAAAACAACTCCCCGATTTTCGTCATCGACGGGATCGTGATGGAGAACTCCGTGATGGGGTTGGACGCCGACGGCAGTAACAGCGGGATTGCGTACGGCAACCAGCTGAAGAACCTCAACTCCAACGACTACGAATCGGTTACCGTGCTGAAAGGTGCTGCTGCAACCGCGCTGTACGGTTCTCGTGGTGCGAA
>NZ_JBQIQO010000007.1:16378-78281 GCF_056799795.1 Rikenella sp. | reverse complement strand
CCGCAGGGATGCACTCAAAACGCAATTAGGGTAACTCCAGCCTCTTGCCCCCACGGGCACGCGCCCCCGTTTATTCCGAGAGGCACCGCACTGAAAACCGTAGACGCGGAGGTCTGTGTAGCTAGTATTGAGCCACGCTACGTTGAAACTCAAACTCAGGCCGCTAGTACTGGTGGTACTGACCGCAGACGACCAACTGTAACCATACTTGCTGACGCCGAGCAGCGCACCTGTATCCCGATGGCGGTAGCCCGGGGCGGATTGAGGTGAGAATACAAAAAGGAGGATATGAACAGGGGGGGTATGAAAACGGGGTTGGAGCAGAACTCTGCTTCAACCCCGTTTCGTATACAGAGTTTCGAAAGCCTATCGCCCTTCGCCCACGTAGCCCTGCTGGTCGATGTACCACGATGTGCCGTCGAACCCCGGCGCCACGATGCGGTAGCTGTCGCCCGCCACATACACCGTCGGTCTGAAAGCGAGTCCTTCGATCTCGATGTCAGATGCTTTCAACTCTTTCGGCGTAGAGGCCCACCGCCCCGTCGAGCTGCGGAACTCCCGCTGACGGAAGTAGAGCTGCCGGAGAGCCCATTTGACCTCTTCGTTCCGGTTCCAGACGAACGGCGTTTCGCCCTTGCCGGCCGTCACGGTCGAAAATTGCAGAAAACCCCAGTATTCCGGTTCGTGGATGCTGATTTTGCCGCTCGGAGCCCAAACCCAATTGTCTTCCGGCAGGTTCGGCCGTTTGACGTATGCTCCGTCCACCACATCCAACAGCCATTGCACGCGCGAAAAGTTCAACCGCCACTGTTCGCCGGTTTCGATCCCGCGTTTCCCGTACCGAACCTCCAGCAGCGTATGGATCGGAATCGCCATCTCGAATGTCCATTTTTCATCCGTGTCCGACGGATCGTTCAGCGTGCCGTAGAGCTTCACCGCCGACCGCATTCCGTTCATGTTCCACGCGTTGAGCGGTGCCCCGCCGTCCCGGTAAGGCCGCGTCAGCATCAGATCCCACTCGGTGCCCAACGCATTGACCTCGAATTCCATATAGTGGTGGGTGCTGCCCGTCACATCGAGGAAGACTTCGAAGTCGTTGTCCTGGAAAATCACCGATTCGCGCTCCGTAAGGGTCGCCCACAGATTCGGCTCGATCATTTCGGCGGCGATGTACAGATATCGGTCGTCCCACATCAGTTTGGCCCGGCACCGATGGCGCGGCGTCACCGGCCGGCGAGTGCCCTCGATGTCTACGAAGTCGGACGTCCACGGCACATCGGCCCACTCCGGGGTGTCGATATTGCCGTCGATGGTCACCTCCTGGGGCGCCCGGTAGCAGACGTAGCGGGGCGGGTCGAACGGATAAGGGGTGCTGAATTCCACCGGAGTTTGTCGGGCCTGCACGGAGGCGGAAGCGGCCAACAGACCGGCTGTCCAAAAAAGAAGGGTCGATTTTTTCACGTAAAAAGTTGGGTTAAGTGGTTGAAAAATATTTTTTGAGTTTACGGTTTAGGGCAGTTGTCAGGGCTCTGTCGCCCAGCGGCTTTGCCGTTCGGGAGGATGGGGACAGGTCGAACTAGAGAGCTTTAGGTCATGGGTTGGGCCGAGCTCCTGCGACCCTTTGGGGTCGCGCGGGCCGGAGCCATCCCCCGGCGTAGGACCGCAACTTCGCGATGCTCGTTTGGCCTACGCTGGCTCCGGCTGCGAGTTGTTGGGGGTGAGGCTGCCGGTTGTTTAAGCTGAGGCTGCCATCTTTCGGGTGCCGAGCGGCACCGTTTATTCCGAGAGGCAGCGCAACTGAAGACCGTTGGCACGGGGTGTCGCGTCATTGGTCTTGAACTCCTTCGGGCCAAAGTGTAAATACATTCCCTTGGTCTCGCTGGTCGATGAAGACCAACTGTATCCATAGCTGCCGATGATCCACAATGCACCGTTCCGATTATAGTTGCCTGCGTCGCGGCAGCCCGGGGCGTACCCTTTGGGTGATTTAATGGCAGCCTCTATCCTAAGCCTCCGTCTCCCTGTTTATTCCGAGAGGCAACGCAACTGAAGACCATAGGCGCGGTGGTAGGTTTCGCAGGGATGGAGGATCGTTACGGTGAAATACAAATATGTACTGTAATGGTCGTTCACCGATGACGAATAGCTGAACCCGTGTGTGCCGATATTGGACGGTAGGCCTGAGGCGGTACCGCTGCGGTAGCCCGGGGCGCACCCACAGGGCGTTTTGCTGGCAGCTTCTACCCTAACCAACAGGCCGCCTCGGCCCTACTTTATTTCTTTGGCGGGTCGGACGCCCGGGCGGAACGCAACGAACATCGTGAGTTTGCAGGCCTCCCGAGGGGGAGGCGTCCGACCCGCGCGGCTCTGCGAGCCGCAAAAGATCAACCCAAAGCACAGCCCAACCCACCCTCAAAGTTCATCCATTCTTTCAAGTTCGTCCTCGGCGCGCCCCCCACGCGCCGCTAATGCGTCGCCCTCGCCGAGGACGGCGACCTATAAGGTCGCAAAAGCACCGCCCAAAGCAGAGCCCAGTTCTCCGCCCCGTGTCCGCCTCACTGCGGCTCCGCTTTCGCTCCGCCATCTTGCCGTCGCCCGCTGGGATTTCATCTCGATTTTGCTCACCGCAAAACGAGTGAAATCCCTTTTTAGGCGGACGGGCGACGGCGTTTTCGCACACGGTCGAGTTTTTCCGCGCGCCATTCTTTGTTCGCGCGCCGGGGAAATCTTGTCAAAACGTGCCAGCACATTTTGACGATTTCCCTTTTAGGGCGACGGCGCGCGGTCGAGCTTTGACCCGCCTAAAACTGGCCTCGGGCCGGCCGGGCCCCACGTCCCGTGGACGGGAAATGCTCACGCATTTCCACTGGCAACCTCTACCCCTATTCTCTGTCCGCGCGCTGGCGGAAATCTTATTCAAACGCGAAACTCGCGTTTGAATGATTTCCTACTTCAGTGATCGCGCGCGGATCGAGCTTTGACCCGCCTGAAACTGCCCTGCGCGGGCGGCGGACGGCTAATAAGGCAAAGACAACCCTAACAAAACGCCCGATGGGCGCCCCGGCGGGACGGAGCGATACTGCGTATCGCTTAACCGCCTCGGCCCAAATCTTCGCTCTGTTTTCTGTCCGCGCGCAGCCTCGCCGACAGGGCGTGGGTGCTAAACCACCCCCTCGCGCAGGATGTCGTGGATGTGGATAATGCCGCAATAAGCGTCGTTCCGCTCCGGATCGAGCACCAGCAACTGCGTGATCTTGTTCTGCTCCATCATCCGGAATGCCTTGACCGCCAGCTCGTCCGCCGGAATGGTCTTCGGCGAAGGCGACATGATCTCCCGCGCCCGAACCGCCGTAATATCCTGACCGCTTTGGAGCATCCGCCGCAGGTCGCCGTCCGTGACGATCCCCAGCATTCGGCCCGTTTCCGGCTCCACTACCGCCGTCGCTCCCAGCCGTTTGCCCGAAATCTCGATAATCACCGTCTTCAGATCCGCGTCCGGAGCTACCTGCGGCGCCCCTTCGGCCGACATGATATCTCCCACCCGCGTGTAGAGCTTCTTGCCCAGCGCCCCTCCCGGATGGAACCGGGCGAAGTCCTGCGCCGTGAATCCCCGCATCTTGAGCAGCGTCATCGCCAGCGCGTCGCCCATCACCAACTGGGCCGTCGTGCTCGACGTCGGAGCCAGGTTGTTCGGGCACGCCTCCTCGGCTACCGTCGTGTTCAGCACCCGGTCGCTGTGCTGCGCCAGGAACGACTCCAGATTGCCCGCCATGCCGATCAGCAGGTTGCCCATCTGCCGGATGAACGGAACCAGCACCTTGATCTCCGGCGAGTTGCCGCTCTTCGAGATGCACAGAATGATGTCGTCCGGCTGGATGATCCCCAGGTCGCCGTGGATGGCGTCCGCTGCGTGCATGAAGACGGCCGGCTGGCCCGTGGAGTTGAGGGTCGCCACGATCTTGTTGGCGATAATGGCGCTCTTGCCGATGCCGGTGATGATGAGCCGTCCCCGGCTCCGGAAAATCGTCCGGGCGATTTCGACGAAGTTGTCGTCGATATATGCTTCGAGCCGTCGCACGGCGTCGCACTCCGTGCGGACGATCTGCCGGGCGAATGCTATGGTCTGTTCGGTAGTCACTTCCGATAGAATTTTTGAACAAAGGTAGTCGGATTTTGTAAAAAACGATTACCTTTATTGTCGTTCGCGCCGACAGAGGCCTCGGTTTCGGAGGCCGGGCGGAACGGTGACGGGCTGAGAGAGAGGTGGTCTTGTTTTTTTCATCATCCGGGAGGAATCTTATACGCTATGGCGAACCGCACTACGTCCCACTATTCGTCGTCGGACTTTCTGTACGAGAGTCTCAAACGGCATTTCGGCTTCTCGCAGTTCAAGGGGAATCAGGAGGAGGTGATCCGCAATGTGCTGGCGGGGAACGACACCTTCGTCCTGATGCCGACCGGGGGCGGGAAATCGTTGTGCTACCAGCTCCCGGCGCTGATGATGGAGGGGGTGGCGATCGTCATCTCGCCGCTCATCGCGCTGATGAAAAATCAGGTGGATGCCATGCGGACTTTCTCGATGGAGGACGGCGTGGCGCACTTCCTCAATTCGTCGCTCAACAAGAGCGCGGTGCAGAAGGTGCGGGAGGATGTGCTCGCGGGGAAGACGAAGCTCCTCTATTTTGCGCCGGAGTCCTTGACTAAGGAGGAGAATGTGGAGTTCCTGCGGAAGATCAAGGTGTCGTTCTATGCCATCGACGAGGCGCACTGCATTTCGGAGTGGGGACACGACTTCCGGCCGGAGTATCGCCGGATACGGCCCATCATCTCGGAGATCGCTCAGGCGCCGGTCGTCGCGCTGACGGCTACGGCGACGCCGAAGGTGCAGCTCGATATCCAGAAAAACCTCGGGATGCAGCATGCCAAGGTCTTCAAGTCGTCGTTCAACCGGGCCAATCTCTACTACGAGGTGAGGCCCAAGGTCAATGCCACGAAGGAGATCATCAAGTATATCAAACAGAATCCGGGCAA
This sequence comes from Rikenella sp., assembly GCF_056799795.1. Lineage (NCBI taxonomy): Bacteria > Pseudomonadati > Bacteroidota > Bacteroidia > Bacteroidales > Rikenellaceae > Rikenella > Rikenella sp. Next base: position 73,250 of record NZ_JBQIQO010000007.1, on the reverse strand, counting down.
GAGCGGCATTATCTACTGCCTCTCGCGGAAAAAGGTCGAGGAGCTGGCGGAGCTGCTGGTGGTCAACGGGATCAAGGCGTTGCCGTATCATGCGGGGATCGATGCGGCGACGCGGGCGGCCAATCAGGACAAGTTCCTGATGGAGGAGGTGGATGTGATCGTCGCGACGATCGCGTTCGGAATGGGGATCGACAAACCGGATGTGCGGTATGTGATTCACTACGACATTCCGAAGTCGCTGGAGGGGTATTATCAGGAGACGGGACGTGCCGGACGCGACGGGGGCGAGGGGCGGTGCATCACGTTTTACAGCTATAAGGACATCCAGAAGCTCGAAAAGTTCATGCAGGGCAAGCCGGTGGCGGAGCAGGAGATCGGTCGGCTGCTGTTGCAGGAAACGGTGTCGTATGCCGAGAGCGCGATGTGTCGGCGGCGGATGCTGCTCCACTATTTCGGCGAGGAGTACGGGGTGCCTAACTGCGATTGTTGCGATAACTGTTGTAATCCGCGCGAGGAGTTCGAGGCGCAGGAGGCTATGCGGCTGATGCTGGAGACGCTGGCGGTGATCGGCGGAGGGTTCAAGGCGGACTATCTGGAGGCGGTGCTGCTGGGGCGGACGACCAATCTGGTGAAGTCGTACAAACACCACCAGCTGGAGCTGTTCGGAGCGGGGGCGGAGCACGATGCGCATTTCTGGAACGCGGTGATTCGGCAGGGGCTGATTCTGGGGTTGGTGGACAAGGATATTGAAAACTACGGTTTGCTCTCGATCAGCGATGCGGGGCGTGCTTTTCTGGCGCCGGGCGGGGCGTTCAGCGTGAAGCTGGTGGCGGATCACCGGTATGAGGAGGTGGACGACGAGGATTCGGTGGCGGCGCATCCGGGGGCAAAGGGGGGGGCGGCGGCTGATCCGGTGCTTTTAGATATGCTATTCGACCTGCGCAAGGAAGTTGCTCGTAAAAGTGGCTATAAGCCTTATGTTATTTTTTCGGAAGATTCGCTTAAGGACATGACAATATATTATCCGGTAACGCTCGAAGAGATGCAGAATAATATCTCAGGTGTTGGAGAAGGTAAAGCGAAACGTTACGGGCAGCCTTTCATTAAACTAATCGCTCGCTACGTAGAGGAAAACGGCATCGAACGACCGCAGGAGATGGTGGTCAAAAGCATTGTCAATAAGAGCGGGAATAAGGTCTTCATTATTCAGAGCATCGACCGCAGAATGGACTTTGAGGACATTGCGGATGCGAAGGGGCTGACGATGGACGAGTTGATGGACGAGATCGAAGCGATCGTTGGGTCGGGGACGAAGCTTAATATCGACTACTATATCGCGGAGATGGTGGACGAGGATAAGGTGGTGGATATCATCGACTATTTTACGGAGGATGCGGAGACGGATTCGGTGTCGGATGCGGTGCGGGAGTTGGGGGGAGATTATACGGAGGAGGAGATACGCTTGGTGCGGGTCAAATTTCTGAGCGAGGCGGGGAACTGACGTGCTTTTGCGGGGCGCGTGCACGAAGAATCGGCGGAGGCAGCCATAGCGAAACGTAGTTTCGCCCGTCCACGGGACGTGGGGCCTGCGCGGCCTGAGCGCAGTACCCTCAAACTAAATCGCGCAGGCGCGCGAAAAACTTGGCCCGCGCAAAAACTCCGTCGCCCGCCCGCTTACAAAGGGGATTTCGCTCATTTTGCGACAGCAAAATAGAGATGAAATCCAGCGGGCGACGGCAAAGGCGGCGGAGCGACAGCGGAGCCGCAGTGAGGCGGACACGGGTCAGTGCTTGGGGCCGTGCTTCTGCGGCTCGCAGAGCCGCGCAGTCCGCCGCCACCCCACGCGGCGGGCTGCAACTTCGCGGAGCTCGTTGCCGCTCTCCGCTGGCGGCGAACTGCATCAACAAGACGCGCGGGCCGGAGGCCCAAGGTCAAACCAAAGTCGGGTAGAGGCAGCCCAGTTATTTGGGGGTAGACACAGCCAATAAAACATCCCGCGAGTCCCTCTCTGTTTATTCCGAGAGGCAACGCAACTGAAAACCGATGCCTCGGTAATTCGGCCCGCCGGGGTTGAGATGTGTCATAAGGCAACTCAAACTCACGCCATTGGATCCGCTGGATGCAGAAGACCAGTTGTATCCGTAGTTGCCGACACCCAACAGTTCGCCCAACAATCCATTGTTCCCCGCGTCGCGGAAGCCCGGGGCGGGAGATGCAGGAAAAAGAAGATTTAGTTTTGTCATTTTAATCTGCTGCACTTGGAAGTCAGAGCGAAAAAATATTTAGGTCAGCACTTTTTGACCGATCAGAACATAGCCCGGCGGATTGCCGAAGCGCTTTATGCAGGCGACGACGAGCGGATTGCCCGGGAAAAGGTGTTGGAAGTCGGGCCCGGGATGGGCGTATTGACCCAATATTTGTTGCCGGTTTACGGCGATCGGCTGACCGTCGCGGAAATAGATACCGAGAGCGTGGAGTACCTGCGGGTGCACTATCCGAACCTGAATGTTCTCGAAGGCGATTTTCTGCGCCTCGATTTGGCGGCACTTTATCCGCAGGGAGTGGGGATTATCGGGAATTTTCCATATAATATTTCGTCGCAGATATTTTTTAAAGTCCTTGATTTCAAGGATCGGATTCCGGAAGTCGTGGGGATGATTCAGCGAGAAGTCGCCGTTCGGCTGGCGGCTTCGCCAGGCGGGAAGGAGTACGGAATCCTCAGCGTGCTGTTGCAGGCCTATTACGATATCGAATATCTGTTCACCGTGCCGCCGGGTGTTTTCAATCCGCCGCCTAAGGTGCAGAGCGCCGTGATTCGGTTGCGAAGGAACGGCGTAACGGAACTCGGGTGCGACGAGGAATTGTTTCGGAAGATTGTCAAGGCTACTTTCAATCAGCGGCGGAAGACGATCCGGAATTCGTTGGGGGCATCGTTTCCCGAAGTGTTGTGTGCGGTGGCAGAGGGGAGGGTGGAGGCGCATCCGTTTTTCGGCTTGCGACCTGAAACATTGAGCATAGCACAATTCGTAGAACTGACCCGGTGGGTGGAGGCGGTGAGGGGGATAGACTCTTAGGGCAGCCCTGGCTTTTTTCGGGGCAGAGGCTGCCAGTGGAAATGCGCGAGCATTTCTCGTCCACGCACCCGTTGGGTGTTTTGTTCGGGTTGTCTTTGCCTTATTGGTCAGCGCGCGAACCAAGAATGGGGGTAGAGGCTGGTAGTTGGAAATGCGTAAGCATTTCCCGTCCACGGGACGTGGGGCCCGCGCGGCCCGAGCGCAGTACCCTCCTGTAGTTAAAGACGCGCGCCACGCCTTAGGAGGGAAATCGTCAAAATGCGCTGGCGCGTTTTGACAAGATTTCCCAAGGCGCGCGGACAAAGAACTGCGCACAAACATCCGTCGCCCGCCCGCCTAAAGAGGGATTTCGTTCATTTTGCGACCTTTAGGTCACCGTCCTCGGGGAGGGTGACGCATTAGCGGCGCGAGGGGGGCGCGCCGAGGACGAATTTCCGAGAATGGGGCGTTGCAGTTGCGGTTCGTAGAACCGCGCGGGCCGAAACCTCCGACCGCGGAGGCCCGCAACTGACGTTGCTTTGGGCCCCGCAGGCTTCAACCCGCTAAGGCAATTGTATTTTTGCAAGCTCGGTTGCGTTCCTGCTGGCGGCGAACTGTGACAGGTCTAATCCGAAAGAATTGGGGAGGGCATTGGGCGGTGAGTTGGGCTGAACTTTTGACCGTGCTTTGGGCATTGCTCTTGCGATCTTTTAGGATCGCGCGGGCCGGACACCTCCCCACGGGAGGGACGCACAGCGTCTTTTACTAGCCGCCTCTACCTCACGACAGCACCTCACGGGCGGCCTGCCACACGCCGCTTCCGCGCCGAGAGCTGCCGTACCTCCCGGGCGCCCGACCCACTTTAGTCGAGAGTGAATATTAAGGGTCGGAGCCAGCGTGGACGCAACGAGCTCCGCGACGTTGCAGGCCTACGCCTGGGGTGGCTCCGGCCCGGGCGGTTCTTCGAACCGCAAGATTCCGCTCAAAAGTAGGGTAGAGGCTGGCAGTAAAACGCCCTGCGGGCGCGTTTATTCCGAGAGGCAACGCAACTGAAGACCGTAAGCGCGAAAGTATACGCTGGAGGGATAGATCCACGTCGTGCCCAAATACAAATACGTGCCTCCAGTGCCCTTTGCAGTCGACGAGTAACAGAACCCATAATTGCCGTTACCCAGTAAGTCGCCAAACTTTCCGTCGCTTCCCGCATCGCGGCAGCCCGGGGCGGGGCAGCGCGAAACACCATGCGCAAAGAGACCCAGAAATAGACAAACAGAGCCATGCACGATCATAACCACCCACACCACCACGACCACATGCACCATCATGCGGCGACAGGAAATATTGCCCTTGCGTTTTTCATCAACCTCGGGTTTGCCGCCGTCGAACTCATCGGAGGGCTGTGGACAAACAGCATTGCGATTCTATCGGATGCCTTTCACGACTTCGGCGACAGCTTGTCGCTGGCCGTCGCCTGGCGGTTGCAGAAAGTGTCCGAACGACCCGGAGATGCCCGGTATAGCTATGGGTATAAGCGATTTTCGCTGCTCGGCGCCTTGTTCATCTCCACCGTACTGCTCGTCGGTTCGGTCTTCATTATCAAAGCGTGCGTCGAACGCATCGTGACGCCTCAGGAACCCAATGCCGAAGGGATGCTCGGATTGGCCGTCTTCGGCGTGCTGGTCAACGGCTTTGCCGCGCTGAGGCTCAAAAAGGGAGGCTCGATCAGCGAACGGGCCGTGATGCTCCATATGATGGAAGATGTGCTGGGATGGCTGGCCGTGCTGGTGGTCAGCGTGGTGATGCTCTTCGTCCGGGTGCCGATTCTCGACCCGCTGTTGTCGATCGCCATTTCGTGCTGGGTGCTGTGGAACGTCTATCGGAACATGCGGGCTACGTTCCGCATCCTATTGCAGCACACCCCGTCCGAAATCGATGTGGAACGGCTGAAAAACGAGATCGTGGCCTTGCCGGAGGTGGCTTCGATTCACGACCTGCACCTGTGGAGTCTGGACGGCCAGCGGAACGTCAGCACGTTGCACGCGGTGACGGTCGCGCCGTTGGACACCGAAGCGCAAATCGCCCTCAAACGAAAAATCCGGTTCATTTGCGAACAAAACGGCATAGAACATGCTACGATCGAGCTTGAAACGACGGGGGAAGATTGCAGTCTGACCCACTGTTGGCATTGAACCCTATGGAATTCGAATATCAGACGCTGAATTTTCCGGCCGACTACGACGGGCCGGTGGTCGCCACGCTCATCAAGGCTCCGTTGCCGGAGAGAGACACGCGGCGGGCGGTGCTCTACGTGCACGGCTATATCGACTACTTTTTCCAGACGCACATGGCCGAAGAGTTCGTGGCGCACGGCTATCGGTTTTATGCCGTGGAGCTTCGCAAGTACGGCCGGTCGCTGCTCGAAGGGCAACACCCGGATTTTGCGCGGTCGATGTACGAATACTATCCCGACCTGACGGAGAGTATCCGTCGGATTCTGGCCGAGGGGGCGACGGAGGTGATCCTCCTGGGGCATTCGACGGGGGGATTGCTGGCGGCCCTGTATGCCGACGACGGGCCGGCGGAACAGCGGACGGCGATTGCACGGGTGGTGTTGAACAGTCCGTTTTTGGAGTTCAATGCGTCGTGGTTCAAACGTCGGGTCGAGATTCCGTTGGCGGCGGCGGTGAGCATCGTCCTGCCGTTCGCTCATAAAAAGAACGAGCTGTCGCCGCTCTATGCTCAGAGCATGCACCGGGATTTCCGGGGGGCGTGGCATTTCGACACGAAATTCAAACCGATCGAGGGGATTCCGCTCTATTTTTCGTGGCTGCGGGCGGTGCGCAACGGCCAGCGGCGCATCAAACGGGGGTTGCACATCGAGGTGCCGGTGTTGGTGATGAGTTCGGACCGGTCGTATTTCGGCACGGAGTGGAGCGAAGAGTTGCTTCGGTCGGATTCGGTGTTGAATGTGGAGGATATCGGTCGCTATGCGCGGAATCTGGGGTCGGATGTGACTTACGTGCAGATTCGGAACGGGGTGCACGATCTGTTCCTTTCGACGCATGCGGCGCGCGAAGCGGCGTTCCGTGCGGTCTTCGAGTGGCTGGTTAGGTAATTCTGAAACACGTTTTGATGCAACTTTGCAATTGTCTATTTTTGCAAAATTGGGCAAGCGATAATATTATGATAGAGATATATCAAGGGGATAGTCGTGAAGTGTTAAAAGGTATTCCGGATGATTCCGTTGATTTAATTGTAACTTCGCCTCCATATGCCGATCAGCGAAAAAAAACTTATGGTGGGATTAGACCTAGTGAATATGTGCAGTGGTTTTCATCTATTTCAGCTGAGTTGTTGCGTGTACTGAAACCTACAGGAACATTTATTTTAAACATCAAAGAGAAAGTAGTAGAAGGAGAACGTAGTACGTATGTCTTAGAACTTATTTTAGCCATGCGTCAACAAGGCTGGTTATGGACAGAGGAATTTATTTGGCATAAGAAAAATAGTTATCCTGGGAAATGGCCGAATCGCTTTCGGGACTCTTGGGAAAGATTGCTGCAATTTAATAAAAGCAAGAAATTCCATATGTATCAGGAAAACGTAATGGTACCTATGGGAGAATGGGCAAAATCACGATTGAAGAATTTATCCGAGACAGATAAAATACGAGATGATTCTAAAGTGGGGAGTGGCTTTGGGAAAAAAATATCCAATTGGACATCTCGTAAGTTTGCTTATCCTACGAATGTGTTATATCTAGCTACTGAGTGTAATAATAAAAATCATAGTGCTGCATTCCCAAAGGAGTTACCCGAGTGGTTTATCAAATTGTTTACTCAAGAAGGCGATATAGTGATGGATCCTTTTATGGGCTCAGGTACTACCATAACCGTATCTCAACAGATGAATAGAAATTCAATTGGAATTGAAATCGTACCAGAATATTGCGATATGGTTTGTGCGTCGTTAGGAGTAGAAAAACACAAAACAAGAGATAATGGATAAGTTAGATTTGGCAGATGTTACAAAGTATGTTGAAGAAAATATAGGGATATTTCATCAAAAAAGGATTCAAAGTCTTGATACTCTTAAACTGGTTAGGATACTAAAACGAAAGAATCCATATTTGTTTAGGGCTAAATATGTTTTAACGTCAGAAGAGATTGTACGAGGGATTGTTGATGCTCACATCTCATCTAATGAAGAAACCATTTTTGGAGATTGGTTAGAGGGACTTGCTATTTTTATTAATGGGAAAGTCTATGGCGGATGGAAATCTATGGCAGAAGGTATTGATCTTGAATTTGATAAGGATTGTGTCCGATACGCTGTTGCGATTAAATCAGGGCCTAATTGGGGAAATGCTTCTCAAATTAGGAAAATGAAAGAAGATTTTAAAAGAGCAGAGAAAATTATTCGGACGAGTAACTCTAAGTTACATATAATCAAAGTGAACGGATGTTGTTATGGGAAAGATAAGAATCCAGATAAAGGGGATTATTTCAAATTATGCGGACAAGAATTTTGGTCATTAATATCAGGTGAGGATACCTTGTATATTGATATTATAGAACCTTTAGGTCATAAAGCAAGAGAGAAGAACGAAGAGTTTTTAGAGGCCTATGCTAAATTAATTAATAAGTTTACTTTAGAATTTACTCAAAATTATTGTTTGGCAGATGGTTCTATAGATTGGCAAAAGATAGTGAAGCTCAATTCTGCAAAGTAGTTTCTTATTTCATAAACAATATGTGCGGATGAAGGGACTCGAACCCCCACGCCGGTCAAGGCACCAGATCCTAAGTCTGGCGTGGCTACCAATTACACCACATCCGCAGAGCTTCTGCAAAAGTAGGCAAAATAGACTACTCCTCCAAAATGACAGTTTTTATCCGTACGGTTTTAATCCCCCGTTCATTGGGTTGGAGGGTACTGTTCTTTTTAACTTCGCTGTGCTCGTTTTCCTCCTCGCCGCTCGGCAATTTGCAAACTATGTTTGTATTGCTCTCGCTGGCAGCGTCGGTTGTGAACAAAGAGAACCAGAAAAACTTTAGACGGATGCTGGCGCATCCTCAAGCTGCCGGCGGCCCAAATCTCGGTTTGTTCGTCGGGCTGGGGTTTTCCGGCGTGGGCGCATTAGGGTAATACCTGCATTATATGCGCCCCGCCGAGAAAACCCCAGCCCGACAGACTCGCGAAGACTGAAGACTGCGGAGCCTAAGGAGTAGCGTAGCTATCATGAAAGTTCTTTGGGTACCTTTCTTTCAAGAAAGGTACGGTTCCGTCCGGCTCAAAGAATAGCGTACAGAAAACCGTAGGATTAAAGAACAGCATTGAGCAGAGCGATGTATTGGGCGATACCCTCTTCGACCTCTTTGAGATAGACGAACTCATCCGCCGTATGCGACCGCGCCGACTCCCCCGGTCCCACCTTGAGCGACGGAACCGATAATAGCGCCTGATCCGACATCGTGGGCGAGCCGAACGTCTGTCGTCCCAGCGCCATCCCCGCCGCCACGATCGGGTGCGAAGCATCGATCGACGACGGCTTCAGCCGCGTCGACCGCGGGAAAACATCCGACCGGACATGTTCCCGCACAATCGCCAGCACCTCCTCGTTCGTATAGCGATCCGTCACCCGGACATCCACCGTGAACCGGCATTCCGCCGGCACCACATTGTGCTGCGTCCCCGCGCTGACGATCGTCACACTCATCTTCACCCCGCCGAACAAGGCCGACTCCTTCGGAAACCGATAGGTGCGGAACCAATCGATGTCCTCCATCGCCCGGTAGATCGCGTTGTCTCCCTCGTCCCTCGCCGCGTGTCCCGGTTTGCCGTGCGCCACGCAGTCCAATACCATCAACCCCCGTTCGGCAATCGCCAAATGGAGCCCCGTCGGCTCGCCCACGATGGCGAAATCCAACGGGCCGATCTCCGGTAAGATACTCTCGATGCCGTTCTGTCCCGAAACCTCCTCCTCTCCCGTCAAAGCCAGCAGCAGGTTGTATTTCAAATCCTCCGCTTCGTAGAAGTGCAGAAAGGCCGCCGTCAGACTCACCACGCTCGCCCCCGCGTCGTTGCTCCCCAGACCGTACAGTTTCCCGTCGACCACCTCCGGCAGAAAAGGGTCGCGGCTCCATCCGGCCGCCGGTTTCACCGTGTCGTGGTGCGAGTTGAGCAGGATGGTCGGCTTCGACGGATCGAACCGTCGGTTCCGGGCCCACACGTTGTTGTGCAGCCGGTGCACCTCCGCTACTCCTCGCCCCGTCAGAAAAGCGGCCAGCAGGTCGGCCGTCATCTTTTCTTCGCGGCTGTAGGAGGGGGTGGCGATCAGTTGTTCGAGGAGTTCGATGTAACGTTTCATCGGACGGCTCAGAGTTAGTGTTTAAGGTATTTGTCCAGCCAGCCGAAAAATTCGCGGTTCCAGACCAGCGAATTCTGCGGTTTGAAGACCTGGTGTCCCTCGTCCTCGAAGTAGACCAGCCGCGACGGAATGCCGTGCGCCCGCGCTGCCGTGAAAGCCTGAAGGCTCTGTGTGAACGGAATCCGGAAGTCCTTCGCCCCCGTGATGATCAGGATCGGCGCATACCAGTCGTTCACCGCCAAGTGCGGCGAGTTGGCATACGAACGATCCGCCACTTTATTGCCCGGCCGTTCCCAGTAGGCTCCGCCGAGGTCGTTGGTCGGGAACCAGAGCTCTTCGGTCTCGCCGTAGAAACTTTCGAGGTTGAACATCCCGCAGTGGGCGATGAACGCTTTGAACCGCCGGTCGCTGTGCCCCGCGAGGTAGAAGGTCGAGTAGCCCCCGTAAGAAGCCCCCACGCAGCCCCGTCGCTCGGTATCCACCCACGGCTCTTTCGACACATCGTCGATGGCCGAGAGGTAGTCCCGGATGTTCTGTCCCGAGTAGTCGCCCGAGATTTGGTCGAGCCACTCCTGTCCGAACGACGGCAGCCCGCGTCGGTTCGGCGCCACCACGATGTAGCCTTGGGCCGCCATCAGCTGGAAGTTCCACCGGTAGCTCCACCGCTGCGAAACGACGCTCTGCGGCCCGCCCTGACAGTAGAGCAGGGTCGGATACTGTTTCGTGCTGTCGAAGTCCGGCGGCAGGATCACCCACGTCAGCATCCGCTTGCCGTCGGTCGTCGTCACCCACCGTTTCTGCACGTCGCCCATATCGACGTGGTCGTAAATCTCTTTGTTGATAAAGGTGATCTGGGTATCTTTCCCGTTCGCGAGGTCGATGGAGAAGAGTTCCGGAGCCATCGAGAGGGTGGTCTTCGCCGCAACGACCACCGGCTGTTGCGCACCGCCCTCGCCGGTCGTCAGGAAAGCGATGCTGAAGTCGGTGTAGTCGTGGTCGCCTGCCGTCAGCACGGTAATGGTCGCAGGTCGATCGCCCGTGGCGAGGTCGGCCCGGCACAACTGGTGGGTCGCCTCGATCGGGGCGATGAAGTAGATGCTCTTGCCGTCTCCGCTCCACCGCAGGTTGGCGGCGTTGTAGTCGAATCCGTCGGTTACGTAGCTTTTCGCCCCGGTGGCGAGGTCCATTACGAACAAGCGATCCTTGTCCGACTCGTTCCGGGCGCGTTCCATGCTTTGCCACGCCAACCGGCTGTCGTCTGGCGAGAAGACCGGATATTTGTCGTACCCCGGCATCCCGTCTGTCAGGTTTCGGGTTGAGCCGTCGCTCAGGTCGTAGAGGTAGATGTCCGAGTTCGTGCTCATCGAGTATTCATACCCGGTGAGCTTCTTGCAGGTGTATGCCACCTGTGTTCCGGCGTGGTTCCATGCCACTTCGCTCATCTCGAAATAGGGGGCCGTCGGCGCGTCCCACGGCTCGCCGGGCATAATGTCCCGCGCATCGGAAATCCCGTTGCCGTCTGCGGCCGATGGGTTCAGGTCGGCCACGAAGATATGGCTGTATGCGCCGTCTTCCCAAGTGTCCCAGTGCCGCTCCATCAGGTCGTCGTAGATCAGGGCTTTGGATGCCTTCATGCCGTATATGTCCGCAGAAGATACCGAGTCTACCTGAACGTCGGCGGTGTACCAAATCTTATCCCCTTTCGGACTCACTCCGAAGCCGGTGATTCCTCCTTTGACGTCGGAGAGGCGTCGCAGTCCCGTCCCGTCGGGCTGTACGCGCCAAAGTTGCTGGGTGGCCTCTTCTCCGCCTCTGGTGCTGAGGAAGTAGATGCAGGACTCGCCGGTTTTCGGATCGACGCCCCATGCGGGGGAGTTGTCTTTCCCGGTGTTGTTCGTAATCTGTCGCGCTTTGCCGGGCTCTTCGACCGGCATCACCCACAGCGAGGTGTACCCTTTGTTCTCGCCCATATTATAATAGGTCAGGGTGTACAGGACTTTCGTCCCGTCTGCCGACAGGGCGCCGTTTCCGATACGCCCCATCTTCCACATCACTTCGGGGGTAAATACGCGCGCTTCTTTCTCGGCTGCGGTCAGGGCGGTGTCGAGTGCGGCATTCCCGGTCGGGCTGTCGCCGGGCTGAGCGGTTCCGCAACTGGTCAGGGTCGCGGTGGCTATTCCGAACATGGTCATCAATCGTTTCATAAAATAATTTTAATCTGTTCGATTATTCGTACTTGCCTTGGAGGGTACCTTTCTTTCAAGAAAGGTACGGTTCCATGCGGGTAGATACGGATCAATCGAACGGTTATTCTTTTGTCCAGATGCGCGTGTTCATGTTGAGCTCTTCGACCAGCCCCGTCAGTTCGCGCACCGCCAGGATGTCGCGTCGGATACATTCCGACATCGGTCGCCAGAGCCCCGCCTCGTAGTGGTTGCGGGAACAGTCGCGCGCCACCATGATGCACGAGCCCGTGAAACTGATCCGCAGGCAGCGCGGGTACCGCTTCGCCAGCTTCATGATGCGCTCCATCAGCCCCGGCGTGAGGATATACCGGGCCTCGATCTGATCCGTCGAGCAGACCAGAAAACGGCGCATCAGCTCCGGGTTCTCCAACGTCACCCGTTGTTTTCCCGCCAGCCATTTCGCCCCCCAGAAGTTAGGTACGAGCGTCGTCTGTCCGGCGAAATCCTTGTTGAAGTCGGCTACGAAGAAGAAACCCCGGAAAATTTTTACCCACGTCGTCCGCGTCCCGCGCGAGGTGTGTACGGTGCGCTCCTCCATCGCCTTCACCTCCGCAAAACGGAACTCCGTCTTGCCAATCCGTCCCTCGATCAGGTCTTCCGTCGTATAGCGGTCCGGCCGGGTCGGAAACAGATTGCTCTCGATGAACACCTCTTCGTCGATGCCGTCGTTCGCGTCGTACTCTCCCTCGTCGCAGAAGTGACGGACGAGTTGCGGTACGATCTCTCCTTTATAGTATTGCGATAATTGGCGGGACAACTGGATCGAGACGATCGCCAGCAACACGACCGAAGCGACCAGCAGCCCCCAGCCCCAGACGCTGCCGCCCACGACTGTGCCGAGCAGCGTCCCTCCCGCACAAACCGCTGCCCAGATCCGCCACTGTCGGCGATAGCGGGCCTGCAACTGCGGGAATTCGCCGCTGTGTACGGCTATCGTTTCGTCGGCCGGAGAGGTTGCGACCTGTTCCATCAGTTATCTCCGAACAGGGATTTGAGGTTCGGCGCCTGTCGCTCCTCTTCCGGTGTTTCGAGCACCTTTTCCGGCTGGAAATGTCCCATGCCCGCGATGATCGACGCCGGAAAGACCTGAATCGAGTCGTTGTAGTCCGTCACCGCCGCGTTGTAGGTGCGCCGCGCCGCCGAGAGCTGCTCTTCCAGCTCGTTGAGCGTGCGTTGCAGGTGCATGAAGTTGTCCGACGCCCGGAGCTCCGGATACCGTTCGGCCACGGCGTAGAAGTTCCGCAGGCCGACCCCGAAACCCAAGTCGAATTGCTGTTTTTCCTGCGCCGACAACTCGTCGTAGCTCTGTTTCCCGCCGCGCAGGGCCGTCACCGACGAGAAGACCTCCGCTTCGTGCGCCGCGTAGCGTTTGACCGTCTCCACTAAGTTGGGCAGCAGATCGAACCGCTGTTTGAGCACGGCATCGATCGCTCCGCCGGCGTTTTTGATCGCGTTGCGTCGCCGCACGAACCCGTTGTGGATCGAGATCGGGACGATGATGAAAAGCAACAGACAGGCGGCCAGAATGATCCAAGGCATGGTTTTGCGATGTGTGTGGTTATTTTAAAAACAGGAGTTCCCGGTATTTCGGCAGTGTCCACATCTCGTTGTCGACGATGAGTTCGAGTTTGTCGATGTGGTAGCGGATCGACTCCATGAGCGGCACCACCTTGTCGTGGTATTCGATCGCCTTGGCCCGTTCGTCGGCGATGCGGTTGGCCACTTTCCGCGCTTCGACCATCTCTTCGACCTGCCGCTGCACCTCTTTCATGTGTTCGGCCAGTTTGACGATCAGCAGGCGATCCTGTTCGGCCAGCTGTTTCGCCTCGTCGGCCGGGAAGATCTCGCCGAATTTGGCCACCTTGTCGAGCAGCATGCTCTGGTAGCGCGACGCCACCGGCAGGATGTGGTTCATCGCCAGGTCGCCCAGCACCCGTGCCTCGATCTGTATCTTTTTGGTGTAAGTCTCCCATTCGACCTCCGTCCGTGCTTCGAGCTCGACCTTCGAGAGGACGCCCGTCGAGGTGAAGAGTTCGATCGACTCCTGGGTGAGGAACCGGTCGAAGATCAGCGGCGCGCTGGTTTCCGTGTCGAGCCCCCGTTCCCGGGCCTCCTGTTTCCAGGCGTCGCTGTACCCGTTGCCGTCGAACCGCACCGGTTTGCATTCGCGGATGTAGTCCCGCAGGACAGTGAAAATGGCCTTTTCGATCGGCATCCCCGTGGCCGAGAGTTCGTCGATCTGTCGGCGGAAGAGCTTCAGTTGTGCCGCCACCGCCGTGTTGAGCACCGTCAGCGCCCCGCCGCAGTTGGCCGACGAGCCCACCGCGCGGAATTCGAACCGGTTCCCCGTGAAGGCGAACGGCGATGTCCGGTTGCGGTCGGTGTTGTCCAGCAGGAGCTCCGGAATGGAGGTCACCCCGAGCCGGAATCCCGCCTTCTCGTCCACCGCGATCGCCTCTTCGGACGACGAGTTCTCGATCTTGTCGAGCACTTCGCTGAGCTGCCGCCCGAGGAAGACCGAGATAATCGCCGGCGGCGCCTCGTTGGCTCCCAGCCGGTGTGCGTTGGTCGCGCTCATGATCGACGCCTTGAGCAGGCCGTTGTATTTGTAGACAGCCATGATCGTATTGACCAGGAAGGTGACGAAGAGGAGGTTGTCCTTCGGCGTCTTGCCCGGCGAGAAGAGGTTCACGCCGGTGTCCGTCCCGAGCGACCAGTTGTTGTGTTTGCCCGATCCGTTGATCCCTTTGAACGGCTTCTCGTGCAGCAGGCAGCGGAAACAGTGCCGTCTCGCTATGCGATGGATGACGCTCATCAACAGCAGGTTGTGGTCGTTCGCCAGGTTGGTCTCCTCATAGATCGGAGCCAGTTCGAACTGGTTCGGAGCCACCTCGTTGTGCCGGGTCTTGACCGGGATGCCGAGCTTGAGCAGCTCGACGTCCAGATCGCGCATGAATGCCGCCACCCGGGTCGGAATCGCTCCGAAATAGTGATCCTCCAGCTGCTGGTTCTTCGCGCTCTCGTGTCCCATCAGCGTCCGCCCCGTCAGCACTAAGTCCGGACGTGCCGCCCACAGCCCTTCGTCGACCAGAAAATACTCCTGTTCCCAACCTAAAAACGATGTTACCCGTTTGACCTGCGGATCGAACAGCCGGCACACATCGGTCGCCGCCCGATCCACTGCGTCGATCGACTTCAGCAGCGGGGTCTTGAAGTCCAGCGCCTCGCCCGTGTAGGCGATGAAGACGGTCGGAATGCAGAGGGTCGTTCCCACGATAAAAGCCGGCGAGGTCGGATCCCATGCCGAGTATCCCCTGGCCTCGAACGTGTTGCGGATCCCGCCGTTCGGAAAGCTCGACGCGTCGGGCTCCTGCTGGATGAGCAGCTTGCCGGAGAACTCCTCGATCATCCCGCCGTGTCCGTCGTGCTCCACGAAAGCGTCGTGTTTTTCGGCCGTCCCGCCGTTGAGCGGCTGGAACCAGTGCGTATAGTGCGTCGCACCCATATCCAAAGCCCATTGCTTCATCCCCGCGGCCACGTTCATGGCCAGTTCGCGCGACAGGGGGGTGCGGTTTTCCATCGTATCCACCAGCGCGACATAGACGTTCTTGGGCAGATACTTGCGCATCCGGTCGCGGTTGAAGACGTACATGCCGAAATACTCCGACGGCCGTTCCGCCGGCAGCGCCACTTCTTTGGCTTTGCGCCGGATCGCTTCGTCCACCACTTTGAATCTGAGTGAAGTCATAGTATTAAACAGGGTAAATGGTTAGGTTCCGTGAATGGTTATTTGAGTTCGATTCCCGCCCGGAGGCACGCCTCGCGCATCTCGTCCGGCCAGACCGATGCCTGGACTTCGCCGATATGGGCGCACCGCAGCAGGAACATGCAGAGGCGCGATTGACCGATCCCGCCGCCGATCGACAGGGGGAGTTCGCCGTCGAGCAGCGCCCGGTGGAACTCCAGCCCGGCCCGCTCCGGACATCCCGCCTCTTCCAGCTGCCGCTTCAGCGCCGCCGCATCGACCCGGATTCCCATCGACGAGAGTTCGAAAGGCACCTCGAGCACCGGATTCCACAGCACGATGTCTCCGTTGAGCCCCGCATGGCCCGCTTCGTTGACCGTGCTCCAGTCGTCGTAGTCCGGCGCCCGCCCGTCGTGCTTCGTGCCGTCCGACAGCCGTCCGCCGATGCCGATGATGAAGACCGCTCCGTACTCCTTGGCCGCCTCCCGCTCGCGCTCCTTGGGCGTGAGACCCGGATACCGTTGCAGGAGCTCTTCGGCCTGAATGAAGGTGATCTCGTCCGGCAAAACCGGCGTGATGTGCGGAAACCGTTCGTAAGTAGCCGCCTCGACCTCCCGCAGGACGTCGTAAATGTCTCGCACCACCCCTTTCAGGTAAGCGAGGTTGCGCTCTTCGGCCCGCATCGTCCGTTCCCAGTCCCACTGGTCGACATAGAGCGAGTGGAGGTTGTCCAACTCCTCGTCGGCCCGGATGGCGTTCATGTCGGTGTAGAGGCCGTAACCGGGCGCGATGCGGTACTGGGCCAGTTTCATCCGTTTCCACTTGGCCAGCGAGTGCACCACCTCGGCCCTGCGGTCGCCCATGTCCCGGATCGGGAACGACACGGCCCGTTCCGAGCCGTTGAGGTCGTCGTTGATGCCGGTGCCGGACAAAACAAAGAGCGGCGCGGTTACGCGTCGCAGTCCCAGTTTTTTCGATAAACACTCCTGAAATTTTTCCTTGAGCAGCCGGATGGCACTCTCCATGCTGTTCCCGTTCAGACTCGCGCGGTAGTAGGGAGGGATTGTCAGGGCCATCGGAAGAGGTTTTAAAAGAAAGGTTTCGAAGCGACAAAGATAGGAAAATTTCCGCCGAATGGTACGGTTCCTGGTGTGCTTTCTTGCGTTAAAACCGGTAGGAGGCGGTGGCGAAGAAGGTGATGCCCCGGGCGTAGTAGTATTTCGAGGCCAGCGGCAGGTAGACCTCCTCATGGTTTTTTCGGTACAGCCGCGACGATTCGTAGCCGCTGGCCCGGATCGTGCGGCGGTTCAGCAGGTTGTCGATGCCGGCATAGAGCCCCAGCCGGTGCCGGGCTCCGAAATAGATGGTTTTTCCGATGAAAAGGTCGATGGTCGCCCCGCCGCCGAGATTCTCCTGCTCGGCGGCTATGGCGCGTGCCTCGGGCGTGTATTTCCACCGCTCCACAGCCGCCTCGCTGCGCCGGAGCGGCGTCGGCGAGATGTAGTTGCCCGCCCACCCCTTCAGCGTCGCGGTGAACACCCAGCCCCGCGGAGCGTATTCCAGCTCCAGCGCGCCGATCGTCTGGGGCCCTGTGGCCGTGTGCAGCCCGCGGTAGTAGACCGTCTCGGTCGCGATCGGTTCGCCGGTGCTTTCGCGGATCACCGTCGCCTGCGGGTTCGATGTGTAGCGGCAGTCGGTCACCGCTGCGGCCGCCTTCAGCTGCAACCGGGGCCCCAGCCGGATTTCGGCCGACAGCTCCGCGCCGATGTGGCGCGTGTCGATCCCCGTCATCGGGTAGTTGCAGAAAAAGTGGGTCAGGTCGTTGTAGAACCGCCGCACCTCCGTCCGGTTGCGCACCGTCGCGGCGAAGAGCGCCGCATGGATCCGGAGGAGCGGTACCCGGTAGTCCGCCCGGAGCTCCGCCTCCAGCATCTGTTCGTTCTTCAACCCCGGCACGAGGGCGTTGCGGTACTCGGGTGAGATAAAAGCCCGGCGGGGCATCGGAGCGAGGCTCCGGGCCGTGAACCGGAACCCGACGCGCAGCCGCCCGCCCCGGTTGTAGCCCGCTCCGCCCTGCACGAGCCATTCGGGATGGGCCGACCATTTCGACCAGCCGAACGACTCGTTGCCCGGGAAGTTCTGTTTGTCGTAGTAGCCGAAGCGGCGGAAGGCCATCGCGCCGACCGACCCCGCCGCTTCGAAGTCCCACTGCCTCCACCGTCTCGAAAAGCGGGCCCACATGCGAGGCTGGAGCCCCTGCATCGAGTATTTGTATCCGAACGTGTCGCCTTCGCGCACCTCCCGGTTCGGATAACGCATGTCGTTCTGGGTGCCGTTGGGCGCGTCTTCCGGATTCTCGGCGAAGACGTCCACGTCCAACCAGTAGCCGCCGCCCAGCAGGTCGTCCAGTCGTTTGAAGTGCAGGTTGTCCGCAGCGGCGCATTCGAATCCTCCCTGCCAGCGGGTGCGGGCGTCGGGTCGCCAGTCGGCGGTGACGTGCAGCGCGAACTCCCGGTAGTCGCGCATCCGGCTCGCCACGATGTAGTGCGCCCTCGGGCCGTCGTCCCGATTTTGTGCCGCGAGAGCCGCCCAGTCGATCTGACGCGTGGACTCGTCTGTGCGCCATCGTTCGTCGGCCAGTTTCCGTTCGGCGCTCCCCTCCGGGTAGAAGCTCGGCAGGTAGCGGTAGTAGTCCGGATGGGGATTCGGCGCGTCGTACCAGTCGAGCCCCGAGAATGCCGACCGGCCGAACCGCACGCCTGCCGTGGCGGCGATCTGCAGTGCGTCGCCCGAATCGTAGGCGTAACTCAGCATCGCGATCGGCTCGGCGGCGCTTCGGATGCGGGCCGACCGTCGCGTGCTGTTCCACCGGCCCCATGCGGGGTTATAGAGGCGGTTGCCGGTCAGGTCGAAAGCCTCTTCGGTCGAGGCGGAGGCCAGTGCCCGCCGGTTCGGTGCATACCAGGCGGTCAGGGCGATCCGGTGCCGGTCTCCGCCGAACCGTTTCGAGACCGATCCGAAAACGGCCCAGCTGTCGTTCCACGTCCCCTCGACCGTGTACGATCCTCCTCCGTCGCCCGCCCACGTCCGTCCGGCGAAGAGGGAGTAGCTCCAGCCGTTGCGGGCGTTCTCGCCGGAGCGATAGCCCGCCGAGCCGCGCAGCGTGTAGGTGCGGTTCGAAGTCGAGAGGGCGACTCGTCCGCCGCGCGTCTGTTGCCAGGCGAGCATTTGCCGTTCTTCCGCCCGCCCGGTGGCATCGAAGCCCGCGTGGCTCCGGGTGCCGACGTCGTTGAGCCCGTAGACGGCGTTCCAGGCCGGCGTCCCCTCTTCCCATTCGGCGAGGGAGAGGCCGTTTGCGCGGAACGTCCGGTAGCGGTTGTCGTATCCGCGGGGTTTGTAGCGCAGGAAACCGAACCCGAAATCGACGGTCTGATCCCAATAGTCGTCGTAGGCGTGCAGCGGAGCGAATCCGAACGGATTTTCGGCGGCGTCGAGCCGCCAGGTCACCGAATCGGCGGCGGGCGGCAGTCCGGTCTGTGCGGCGGCGGGCAGCCCGAAAAAGAGCAGACAAAGGGCCGGAATCGCTCCGTGCCGCCTCGTCGGAGAGTCGGGGCGTTTCTGTCGGACGGTCGGGTATGTGGTTGTGGGTGGCAAACATCGAAAGATATGGAGTTTTCGGTTCGGATATTTTAGTGAGCATGTATTATGCTATAATTAGATTATTTCGGATTATTTTCGAGCGATTCGGGAGGCTGAAACGGATCGTCCGGGTGGCTTTTCGGCACGGACGGATAGCGACGGAAGAGGGAGGAATTCCGGATCGGGGTTCGGAATTTCGGAGGATTTTTCGTTACTTTGTAACATTCTGAAAAATGAAAAATCGCTAATGCCTTGCACGCATGAGAAAGTCGGCACGCACAAACCGGAATGGCTGAAAATAAAGCTTCATAACGATCCGCGTTATGCCGCTGTCGCTGCACTCGTGCGGCGGCACGATTTACATACCATCTGTTCCAGCGGTCGGTGTCCCAATATCTCGACCTGCTGGAGCAGGGGAACCGCTACGTTTATGATCGGGGGCGACGTGTGTACGCGCGCCTGCCGGTTCTGTGCCACCAAGTCGTCGGCCTCTCCGGCGCCGCTCGACCCGGCGGAACCGCAACGGATCGCCCGGTCGGTGCAGCTGATGGAGCTGCGCCATGCGGTGATTACGTCGGTTGATCGCGACGACCTGCCGGACGGAGGGGCGGCGCATTGGGCCGAGACGGTGCGGGCGATTCGCGCGCTCAATCCGAATACGACCATCGAACTTTTGATTCCCGATTTTTCGGGTGATACGGGCCTGCTCGACGTCGTTCTGGACGCCGGAGCGGATATCGTGGGGCACAATCTCGAAACCACGGCCCGGCTGACACCGACGGTGCGCGACCGGCGGGCTTCTTACGACACATCTTTACACGTATTACGGTACATCGCGGCGCGGGGAGTGGATCTCGGGCGGGACGATCTGGCCAAGAGCGCGCTGATGGTGGGCTTGGGCGAAACGTGCGACGAGGTGCTCGGCGCGTTGGACGACCTGGCGGCGGCGGGGGTGCGGCGGATGACGATCGGGCAGTATCTGCAACCGACCTCGCGGCATTATCCGGTGGCGGAATATGTCCATCCGGATATCTTTGCCCGCTACGCGGCGGCGGCGGTGGAGCGGGGGATCGTTCATACGGAGAGCGGGCCGCTCGTCCGTTCTTCTTATATGGCGGATCGGTTGGCGCCGAAGGTGTCCCGACCGTTGAACACTTTAACCGCGCAGAAGGGATGATCGAGGTAAGGGACGAAGGGGTGATCGACTACGGGACGGCGTGGGAGCGGCAGCGGAGCTTTTTCGACGACCTGCTGGGGCGTGTGACGGAGGGGCCGGCGGACGGAGCGCGGGGGGTGCTGATGTTGTGCGAGCATCCGCACGTCTATACGCTGGGGAAGAGCGGGCGGGAGAATAACCTGCTGGTGAGCGAGGCGTTTTTGCGTTCGATCGGGGCGACGTACTACCGGATCGATCGGGGCGGAGATATTACGTACCACGGATACGGTCAGTTGGTGGGGTATCCGATTCTGGACCTGTCGACGATCGGCGGCGGGCATGGGCTGGGGCTTCGGGAGTATATAGACCGGTTGGAGGAGAGTGTGATCGCGACGATTGCGGAGTGGGGGATCGAGGGGTGTCGGGTTCCGCATGCGACGGGGGTGTGGCTTCCTGCGGCGGGTGGGCGGCCGGAACGGAAGATTTGTGCGATCGGGGTGCGGGCATCGCGGTATGTGACGATGCACGGTTTTGCCCTGAATGTGACGACCGATTTGAAATATTTCGACTATATCCACCCTTGCGGCTTTAGGGACAAAGGGGTGACTTCGCTGGCGGCGGAGTTGGCAGGGACGGGAAGTCCGGTGCCGACGCTGGCGGAGGTAAAGCGGGTGTATGTCGGCCATTTTATGCGACTGTTCGGCGGCTCGCGATAGAGTAGGGACTGCTTAATTGTTGCGGGCGGCTTTTGCTTATAGGCGGCTGTAGCGATGCTTTTGAGGATTCTGGGGGTAGACCCGGCCATAGCATCCCGTAGGGATGCGCTCTGAAGTTTTTTTTGTTCTTTTTGTTCACAAAAAGAACAGTTCGAGGCGGGACAGAGCTCGACCCGCGCGCGACCGCTGGAGTAGGAAATCATTCAAACGCATGATTTGCGTTTGAATAAGATTTCCGCCAGCGCGCGGACAGAGAATTGGGGTAGAGGCGGCCAGTGGAAATGCGTCAGCATTTCCCGTCCACGGGACGTGGGGCCCGCGCGGCCCGAGCGCAGTACCCTCCTGTAGCCAAAGCCGCGCGCCCCGCCTAAAGGAGCGATTCAACTATTTCGGCGGTGAGCCGAAATAGAGTGAATCGCGCAGGCACGCGAACAAAGAATGGGGCGAGGAATTGGGCCGAGGCTGGTAGTTGAAATGCGTAAGCATTTCCCGTCCACGGGACGTGGGGCCTGGCCGGCCCGAGGCCAGTACCCTCCCGTAGGACAGACGCGCGCCCCGCCTAAAGAAGCGATTCAACTATTTCGGCGGTGAGCCGAAATAGAATGAATCGCGCAGGCGCGCGAAAACGCGGCGGAGCGATAGCGGAGCCGCAGTGAGGTGGACACGGGGCGAAGAACTGGGCTGGGCTTTGGGCTGTGCCTATTCTTCGGGCGCGAAAACCGGCTACGGTTTTCGCGCTGCGCCGGATCAAGCGGGGAGCTGAATTGTTGGCTGTGCTCTTGCGACCCGTAGGGTCGCGCAGTTCGCCGCCACCCCATGCGGCGGACTGCAACTCGACGGGGCTCGTTGCGCCTCCGCTGGCGGCGAACTGCCTACAAGAGACGAATGGGTAGTGCTCCGGCCGCCAAAGTCGAACCTGTTAGGGTAGCTCTAGCCCCTTGCCCACCGCGGGCCCGCGGCGTTTATTCCGAGAGGCAACGCAACTGAAAACCGTGAGCGCGGTTGTCCGAAGAGCCGGTATTGAGGTACTGTGAATGGAAATTTAAATCCAGGCCGCGGATGTCGCTCGTGGCGGACGACCAGCTGAACCCGTAGTTGCCGACCGTCACCCGATCGCCCGAGTGTGTGTCGCGGAAGCCCGGGGGCGGGCCCTTGGGCAGCGATGTATACAGAGCCGCCCCTCCGTTCAAAGAGACGATTCGACAAACCGGCGAACAAGGCTCGTGAACCGAAAGATGAAAAAGAGTAAACAAAAAAATAGAACGTTATGCACGCAGAAAAAAAGTGGGTCGTCCGGCCCGCGGGCGATGCGGCTAAAGTGGAGACCCTCTCCACCGCGCTCGGCATCGACCCCAAGCTGGCGAACCTCTTGGTTCAGCGCGGCATAGACACCACCGAATCGGCCCGACGGTTCTTCGCTCCCAAACTCGAAGAACTCCACGACCCCTACCTGATGAAAGATATGATGCTCGCCGTGCAGCGGATCGAGCAGGCCATATCCCGTCAGGAACGCGTCATGGTCTACGGCGATTACGACGTGGACGGTATCTCCGCAGTGGCGTTGGTCTACAACTTCCTCTCGCGGTGGATGGACGACCTCCTTTTCTACATTCCCGACCGCTACGCCGAAGGGTACGGGATTTCGGAAAAGGGGATCGACTACGCCGCCGACAACGGAGCGAAGCTCATCATCGCTCTCGACTGCGGAATCAAAGCCTGTTCCCGGGTGGCCTATGCCAAGCGCAAAGGAGTCGATTTCATCATTTGCGACCATCACCTGCCCGGCGACGCCATTCCCGACGCCGTCGCCGTGCTCGACCCCAAACGCGAGGACTGCACCTACCCCTGTAAAGACCTCTCCGGATGCGGCGTCGGCTTTAAACTCGTCCAGGCATTCTGCCAGTACAAAGAGCTCCCCTTCGAGACCATCGAACCCCTGCTCGACCTGGTCGCCGTCAGCATCGCCTCGGACATCGTGCCCATCGTCGGCGAGAACCGCATTTTGGCCCACTACGGCCTTATCCGGCTCAACCGGAAACCCAACAAAGGGCTCGCCGCCATCATCAAACTCTGCGGACTCGAACGGCACACCATCGCCATCGACGACATCGTCTTCAAAATCGGCCCCCGGATCAACGCCGCCGGGCGGATGGAGATCGAAATCGACCGCGACGACCCCCGGGCGCAATCCGGCGGGCGCACCGCCGTGCGGCTGCTCACCGCCGTCGACGAGCGGCGCGCCTTGTACTACGTCGCCCAGATCGACGCCTTCAACAAAGACCGGAAAAGCATCGATCGGAACATCACCATCGAAGCCCACCGGTACCTCGAAGAGTCGCCGGAAATGTTGCGGAAGAAGTGCACGGTGATCTACAACCCGAATTGGATGAAAGGCGTCGTGGGGATCGTCGCCTCCAGATTGATCGAGACCTACTACCGGCCGACCGTCGTGCTCACCATGAGCCACGGACTCATTACCGGTTCGGCTCGCTCGGTGCCGGGCTTCGACCTGTATCAGGCCGTCGAATCGTGCGCCGACCTGCTCGAAAACTTCGGCGGACACACCTACGCCGCCGGACTCACCATGAAACCCGAACGGTTCGACGAGTTCCGGAGCCGCTTCGAAGCCTATGTCGAGGCCCATATCGACCCCGAAAAGCTCGTGTCTCAGATCGACATCGACGAACCGTTGCGGTTCGACGAGATTACGCCCGCCTTCCGGCGTACCCTGAGCGCCTTTCAGCCGTTCGGGCCGGGCAACCCCTCGCCCGTGTTCGTCACCGCCGACGTGAGCGACAACGGCTCCGCCCGGCTCGTCGGCGCCCGCGGCGAACACCTCAAAATGGAACTCGTCCAACGGCAACACCCCTTCAGTCCGATTTCGGCCATCGCATTCGGACAGATCGACTATTTCGACCACATCAAACGCGGCGGGTCGATCGACATCTGTTACAACATCGTCGAGAATCATTATCAGGGAAGTGTCACGCCGCAACTGCGGATTAAAGACATCAAACCGGTGCGAATGTAACGGGGGCTGGGGATCCGGCAGTTTCGAGGGGATCGCTTTCCGCGGAAAGCGATCCCCTCTTGTTTATTTTGTCGATAAAAACGATTGGAAATCAAAAAGAAAACATTATATTTACGGTGACTTACCGATCCGCTCGTTTTTTCCGGACAGCGGAACGGGCGATCGCGCGGAATAACGATCTCTTTTTTCCAAAGGACAGCAGATATTATGGCCATCTTACAATTCAACAAACAGGCGCTGGGCAACCTCGAATACTCGCTCCAGCGCGAAATGCTCGGCACCAACCGGGCGGGTGGGTATATGAACACCACGATCGTGTGTTGCAATACGCGGAAATACCACGGATTGATGGTCTGTCCGGTGGAACAGTTGGGCGGCGAAGACTATGTGCTGCTCTCGTCGCTGGACGAGACGGTCATTCAGCACGGACAGGAGTTCAACCTCGCGATACACCGTTTCCCGGGGATGTACGAGCCGCGGGGGCATAAATATATCGTCGACTTCTCGTATACCCCGACTCCGACGATTATCTATCGCGTCGGCGGGGTGCTTTTGAAGAAGGAGATGCTGTGGGTGCATACGGCGGAGCAGCTGCTCATTCGATATACCTTATTGGAGGCGAGGTCGGCGACCAAGTTGAGACTGCGGCCGTTCCTGGCGTTCCGGTCGCGGCATGGGCTGAGCACCGCCAATGCGGAGGCGGACGGGAAATCCTATCCGATTCCGGGCGGGGTCAAATCGCAGCTCTATCCGCGGTTTCCGTGGCTGCATCTTCAGGTGAACAAAGAGGCCCGGTTCGTGGCGGCGCCGGACTGGTATCACAACTTCGAATACCTCGAAGAGGAGCGGCGCGGGTATCCGTTCCGGGAAGACTTGCTGACTACGGGCTATTTCGAGATGGATATCGCCACGGGCGAGAGCGTCGTTTTCTCGGGCTCGACCTCGGAGGTGCGGCCGGAGGCTTTGGCCTCGATTTTCGACGAAGAGATCGCCCGGCGGACGATGAAGACGGAATTTTTGCCCGCTTTGTATCACTCTGCGCGGCAGTTCCTTATTATTAAGGAGAACCGGACATCGCTCACGGCGGGGTATCCGTGGTATAATGCCAGGAGCAGGGAGACTTTTATGTCGCTGGCGGGCATTACCCTGACCCAGCCGCAGGGGCCGATGGTCGATGCCTGCGTCGAGATTCTCGACTACCATGTTTTGTATCGGCTGCGCGACGGGATATTCGGGACGCACTTCGCGGCGGATACCCAGTTGTGGTTCTTCCATGCGTTGCAGCAGCTCGAATCCTTTATCGGAGGTGGCAGGGGAGAAATTTGGGCCCGGTACGGACGGGCGATGAAAGAGATCCTGTATGCCTATCGGGATGGCGTGGGCGATCCGAACGGGGACGGCGCCGTGGGGTATATGAA
Source organism: Rikenella sp. (assembly GCF_056799795.1). Lineage (NCBI taxonomy): Bacteria > Pseudomonadati > Bacteroidota > Bacteroidia > Bacteroidales > Rikenellaceae > Rikenella > Rikenella sp. The sequence continues at coordinate 47,876 of NZ_JBQIQO010000007.1, read as the reverse complement.
CCGGCGCGAAGCTTTTATCCGGATGGCAGAGAACGGCCTCATTTGGGCCGATCGGCCGGGGCGGGCGCTGACCTGGATGAACACCATGAACGACGGTCGGCCGGTGACCCAGCGGCCGGGGTTTGCGGTCGAGGTCAATGCGCTGTGGTACAACGCGGTCTGCTATGCGCTGGAGCTGGCGCAGGAGGCGGGCGACGACCTCTTCGTGCGCGACTGGGTCGAGCTGCCGGAGCGCATCAAAGATAACTTCCGGGCGACTTTCTGGCTCGAACAGATGCCTCAACAACCGTACTTGGCGGATTATGTCTATCACGACGGGGCGAAGAACATAGATATACGGCCTAATATGCTTCTGGCCTGCTCGCTGCCTTATTCGCCCCTCAACGAATACGAACAGCAGAAGGTCTTTACCGTGGTCGAAGCTTACCTGCTCACGCCGCGCGGGTTGCGGACTTTGAGTCCGAACAACGTGCGCTATCAGGGGATTTGCAGGGGGAATGAAGCTTGTCGGAACGTGGCCAGACATGAGGGGACGGTCTTCCCGTGGCTGCTGGAGCATTATGTTCAGACCGGATTCCGCCTTTACGGCAACGGCTTCCTGATGCAGGCCCGGGAGCTGCTCGACGGCTTCAAAGAAGACCTACTCAACTACGGGATCGGGTCGGTGCCGGAGGCTTACGACGGGGATGCGCCGCACGAGGCTTGCGGAGCGATCTCGTATGCGCCCAGTGTGGCGGCGTTGCTGATGGTGAACCGCATGATCGGCGAACGGGAGAAGTGATCCCGCACGCGCGTCGTTCCGTGCTTACCTAAACTTATTATATATCATGTATCGGCCGACCGAAACGCTCGGTGCGCCGTGAAAACAAGAAAGGACTTTTGCAAATGAGAGTATTAATGTTCGGCTGGGAATTCCCTCCGCACATCGCCGGCGGGCTGGGGACTGCCTGCTACGGATTGACCCGCTCGCTGTCGAAGCTGGGGGTGGAGGTGATCTTCGTCGTGCCGAAAGCATACGGCGACGAAGACCAGCGTTACCTGAAGATCAAGAACGCCTCGGAGGTCGAGGCACCGTACGGCACGCTCGACACCGAGGACGACTTCTGGAAACAGCTCACCTTCATTCAGATCAATTCCAATCTGGTGCCTTATCTCAGCCCGGAAGAGTACGAAAACGAATGGAGCGAGTTCCGGCACGGGACGCGGCCGGGGGCGCCGCAGGATATCTGGAAACAGCGCTATAACTTCAGCGGGAAATACGGGGCCAATTTGATGGAAGAGGTGGCCCGGTATGCCATGGTGGCGGCTCAGGTGGCCAGGGATCTGGCGGGGCAGTTCGACGTGATTCACGCACACGACTGGCTCACCTACTATGCCGGGATTGCCGCTAAGCGGGTGAGCGGGAAGCCGTTGGTGGTGCATATGCACGCCACGGAGTTCGACCGCAGCGGCGAAAATATCAACACGGTGGTCTACAATATCGAGCGGACGGGGATGGCAGCGGCGGATCGGGTGATGGCCGTGAGCAATCTGACGCGGAATATCGTGATCGAGAAATATGGGATTTCTCCGGAGAAGGTGGTGACCGTGCACAACGGCGTGCGGTTCAAGGCGCACGAAGGGCCGGAAGAGGTCAGAGGGGTAGAGGACAAGATCGTGACCTTCCTCGGGCGGATCACCTATCAGAAAGGGCCCGACTACTTCGTCGAGGCGGCGGCCAAGGTCTTGAAACGGATACCGAACGTGCGGTTCGTGATGGCAGGCTCGGGAGATATGCTCAACCACGTGGTGCGGCGGGTGGCCAAGCTCGGCATTTCGGATCGGTTCCACTTCACCGGCTTTTTGCGAGGGGATGAAGTGAGGCGGATGTTCGAACTCAGCGACGTATATATTATGCCGTCCGTGTCCGAACCGTTCGGGATATCGCCGCTGGAGGCCATGAAGTCCAACGTGCCGGTCATTATTTCCAAACAGTCCGGGGTGGCCGAGGTGTTGACGCATGCGGTGAAAGTGGACTACTGGGATGTCGATGCCATGGCCGATGCCATCTATAGTCTGGTGACCTATCCGGCATTGCACAACATGTTTATTACCCGCGGACAGGAAGAGGTGACCACGCTGAAGTGGGACGGCGCGGCGCAGCGGGTACTGGACGTATACAACGATGTGACCTCCGGCAAATAACGACCCGCCGGGCAACAGCTCCTGTCATTGACTGCGAAAACCAACCGAATATTCAACCTAAACAGCATATGAAAAACCTCAATTTATACTTCCAGGTCCACCAACCCTTTCGGCTCAAGAAATACCGGTTCTTCAACATGGGCAAGGACCACTTCTACTTCGACGATTTTCTGAACAAAAGCATCCTGCAAAAGGTGGCGGCGGAGTGCTATCTGCCGATGAACGCCTTGTTGCTGCGGAAGATACAGGAGCTCGGGGCGGATCACGTTCGCGTGTCGTTCTCCATCTCGGGGATTGCCCTCGAACAGTTCCGGATGTATGCGCCGGAGGTGATCGACAGCTTCCGCGCGCTGGCCGAGACGGGGGCCGTGGAATTTTTGGCCGAGACCTATGCCCATTCGCTCGCCTCGCTCACCAGCCGCGAAGAGTTCGAACAGCAGGTGCGGCTCCAGGCGGATACCATCGAGCAACTCTTCGGACAGCGACCGGTGACCTTCCGGAATACCGAGTTGATTTACAGCGACGGGATCGGCGAGATGGTTTATGATATGGGGTACCGGACGCTGCTGACCGAGGGGGCGAAACATATATTGGGGTGGAAGAGTCCGAACTTCGTCTACGCCAATGCTTTGCGGCAGGAGCTCAAGGTATTGCTGCGGAACTTCCGTCTGAGCGACGACATCGCCTTCCGGTTTAGCGATCAGGGCTGGGACGGCTGGCCGTTGACGGCGGACAAGTACATCGACTGGATTCTCGATCAGGAGGGGGAGATAATCAACCTCTTTATGGACTACGAGACCTTCGGCGAGCACCAGAAACGGGATACCGGAATTTTCGACTTCATGGATCGCTTCATCACACAGGTGGTGCACCACGGTGAGTTGCAGTTCAGGACGCCGGCCCAGATTGCGGCCGATGCGGAAGCGGTGGCGGTTTTACACGTGCCGCATCCGATTTCGTGGGCGGACGAAGAGCGGGATGTGACGGCATGGCTCGGCAACGAGTTGCAGGACGAGGCGTTCAGCAAGCTCTACTCGTTGCAGGAGAAGATACGGCGGTTGAACGATCCGGATATGATGCGGGTGTGGTACGCCTTGCAGTCGTCGGATCACTTCTACTATATGTGTACCAAGTGGTTTTCGGACGGCGACGTGCACAACTACTTCAATCCGTATGATTCGCCGTACGATGCGTTTATGAACTACATGAACGTCTTCAGCGACTTCAAACGCGAGATCGAGTTGAAATTGGGAGAGTGATTTTCGGGTGGAGGGTGCTTGACAGCATTCGGGCGGGTCGTTTCAAAGAACGACCCGCCCGAATGTTTTTAGACCCGGCTGATGGGGCGTTGAGGTTGTCGCCGTGCATCAGGTCGTAAGGGTATATAGGTGGTTCATGTTTGTTATGTCGCGGGCCGCTTGAGGCTGCGCGCGAACAAAGAGTGGTCAAGGAATAGGGCCGAGGCTGGTAGTGGAAATGCGCAGCATTTCCCGTCCACGGGACGTGGGGCCCGCTTGGCCGACGCGTTCGCGTCATGGCGCGCGGCCGTTATTACTTTCCAGTTGCTCGCGCGTCGCCGCCTAAAGAGGGAAATCGTCAAAACTCGCTTGCGTGTTTTGAGAAGATTTCCCAAGGCGCGCGAAAAGAGGAGGGTAGAGGCTGCCCATTCCGAGTGCCGGGAGGCACCGCCCTCCCGGCGGACGCGTTCGCGCCACGGCGGGCGGCCTTTATTACTTCAATGCAAGCGCGCCACGCCTAAAGAAGCGATTCAACTATTTCGGCTTACTGCCGACATAGAATGAATCGCGTAGGCGCGCGAAAAAACTTTGACCCTGCATGAAAAATCCGTCGCCCGCCCGCTTAAAGAGGGATTTCACTCGTTTTGCGGTGAGCAAAATCAAGATGAAATCCCAGCGGGCGACGGCAGCGGCGGAGCGAAAGCGGAGCCGCAGTGAGGCGGACACGGGCGGAGAACTGGGGCAAGCTTTGGGCTGTGCTCTTGCTGGTATTTGGGGTGAGAGCGAGTAGCTAGGTTCCCGTGTCAACGGTCGGCCCGCAGCCCCCGGATGCGGAGGGGACGCACGGCGTCTTTTACTGGCCGCCTCGGCCTTAATATTCGTCCTCCGCTGGCTGCGCCCGAAAACAAATAGGCCGTGCTCCTGCGACTCGCAGAGTCGCGCAGTTCGCCGCCACCCCACGCGGCGGACTGCAACTCGACGGAGCTCGTTGCACTCACCGCTGGCGGCGAACAGCTTAAAAGAGACGAATGGGCCGAATTCTTGAGGTTCGAAGAACCGCCCGGGCCGGAGCCACCCTCGGCGTAGGGCCGCAATCTCGCGATGCTCGTTGCGCCCACGCTGGCTCCGGTCGCTAAAGTCAAGCCAGTTAGGGTCGTTCCACCCCATTGTCCACCGCGGGCATGCGTCCTCGTTTATTCCGAGAGGCAACGCAACTGAAAACCGTAGCCACGATAACTTGCATGGTTGGAACTGAGCCACGTTACGTGGAAATTCAAGTTCAGACTACCGAGAGATCCGTCAATCGTTGAAGACCAACTGTAACCGAGACTTCCGACGCCCATTAATTCGCCCAGCCGCCCATCGATTCCCGCATCGCGGTAGCCCGGGGCGGGCCGCGTGATCCGCAAAATCTGAATAGAAAAGTGGGCCCAAGCCCGGGTTCTAAGTCCCCGATCGGTTCCGTCGAAAGCTCTCCGTCCCCGTTTATTCCGAGAGGCAACGCAACTGAAAACTGGAAGCGCGGTCTGTCATGTCGTTGACATAAAGCGCTGTCGCGTAGAAGCGCAGATAGATGCTTCCCGTGCCGCTGGTTGAAGAACCCCAGTTGTATCCGCCGTTGCCGACGTATACCAACTCGCCCGAGGTGCCGCCGCGGAAGCCCGGGGCGGGATGCAGGAAAAAGAGAGTCAAGAAAAATCCGCGCAGTCGTGCCGTAAAGCGACCGCGCGTGAAAAAGAATGCAGCACCCGAAAAAGAAAGACTACCTGACCCCCTCCAGGGTTGACGTCGGCAGATTACCCAGATTTCCCTGCCAGTAAAGCTCCCCCTTCGAATTGACCAGAATCGTGTAAGGCACGTATTGGACATGGAACGCCCGATAGACCCTTCCGTCCGGATCCGAGCCGATAAAATAACGTTCGCCGTACCTCGCCCGGAGCGAATCCAGCGTCGTTGCCGCTACGCCTCTGGTCAGCACCACGATTTGAATCCCCCGATTCCCATTCCCGTGCCGGTGTTGAATCTCAGCCAATTTTGGGAAAAAACGAGCCGACGAAGCATTGTCCGGCGCATAAAACTCGATCAGCATCGGAGCCTCCGTCCGCGGAGGCAGTGTGCTCCATGCCACCCCTTTGAGATCCGGCACCCGCGAACCGATGACCAGTTTCTGCGCCCGCGTCGCCACCGCGCCGCTGCCGAGCATCAGACCAAGCAAGATAAGCACTTTTTTCATCGCGTCGTTCAGTTTGGATTAGTCCGCCAACTGTTGCATCTCGATCAATTTGTGGTAGATGCCCTCGACCGCCATCAACTCGGCGTGCGTTCCCTGTTCCGCAATCCGTCCCGCCTCGACCACGATAATCTTGTCCGCATGCTGAATCGTGCTCAGCCGATGCGCGATCACCAGCGACGTCCGCCCCCGCAGCAGCGATGACAGCGACTCCTGCACCAGCCGTTCGCTCTCCGTGTCCAGCGCCGAAGTCGCCTCGTCCAGAATCAGGATTTCCGGGTTGCGCAACACCGCCCGCGCAATCGAAATCCGTTGCCGCTGCCCCCCCGACAACTTCATCCCCCGATCGCCGATATTGGTCTGGAACCCCTGTTCCGTCGCCATGATGAAGTCGTAGGCATTCGCCACCCGCGCCGCTTCCATCACCTCCTCCAGCGTCGCCGAGTCGTTCCCCATCCGGATATTTTCCTCGATCGTGTCGTTGAACAGAATCGTCTCCTGCGCCACAATCCCCATCTTGGCCCGCACGCTTTCGATCCGATAGTCGCGCAAGTCCGCTCCGTCCACCAGCACCGCCCCCTTGGCCGGATCGTAGAACCGCGGGATCAGGTCGGAAATCGTCGACTTACCTCCCCCCGATGGCCCCACCAGCGCAATCGTCTGCCCCTTCGGAATCGTGAACGAGATATCCCGAAGCACCTGCTTGTCCTCGTAAGAGAACGAGACATTCCGGAACTCGATCCCCTCCCTGAACTCGGTCAACACCCTGGCATCCGGTCGATCCGTGATGGCCGCCTCCGTGTCCATCATGCCGAGAATCCGTTCCCCCGCGGCGATCCCCTGATTGATGTTTCCGAACGCGTCCGCAATGGCCCGTGCCGGCCGCGTCACCTGCGAGAAAGCCCCGAGGTAGGCGATAAAGGCCGCCGCCGTGAGGTCGCCGTTCAGAATCATATTCCCCCCGTAGACCAGAATAAACGACAGCGAAGCCACCCCCAGAAACTCGCTCATCGGCGAAGCCATCTGTTGTCTCCGCGCAATGGAGCGCATAATGTCGGAATACTTTCCGTCGAGAGCGCGGAATTTCCGGTCGATATAATCGGTTGCATTGTATCCCTTGACCGTCTTGATGGCGCCGAGCGACTCGTCGAGCAGCGAGACCATCTCGCCGAACGCCTCCTGCCCTTCGGTCGCCGACTTGCGCAGCCGTTTGACGATGTATCCGATGCAGAGCGCGATGACCGGCAGTACCGCCAGCGTGAACAACGTGAGGTGGAACGAGATGCCGATCAGGAGAATGAAATAGCCGATCAGCAGGAACGGCTCTTTGAAAAAGACCTGAAACGTACTGGTGATGCAGAACTGTACGACCTGTACGTCCGACGTGAGTTTCGAGATGATATCCCCCTTGCGCTCGTTGCTGAAGAAACCGACCTGAAGCCGGATCACGCGGTCGAACATCGTGTCGCGAATCTGTTGCAGCGTATGGATGCGCAGATTTTCGAGCGTCCGTTGGGCGAAGTAGCGGAAAAGGTTGCTCAGGAAGACGATCACGACGGTCAGAATGGCCAGCATGAAGAGCAGGTCTTTGATCGTGTATCCTGCGCCGGCAATTCGATAGAGTCCGTAGTTCATCATCGCTTTGGCGTAGTCGGTGCTCAGCTCGAACGTCGGCATCGTCGTCACTGCCTCCATCATTGACTTCGCATCGAACATCGTCTGAATGATGGGGATGATCATGGCGAAGGTCATCGTGTTGAAGATCGTGTGGAGCAGGATGCAGATGAAATACGGCGCGGCGTACCGCCCGTAGGGACGGCCGAACCGGAGGATGCGGAAGTAGGTGTTCATGCGGGTAAAGATAGCGGTTTTTTCCGGTTTCGGCACTTTTCGGCCCGTGGGTAAGCCGGAGCGCGCCGTGTTACAGCGGATCGGCTTCGGCGATGGCCCGCACCGTCGGAAAAGTCTTGCGTACCCGGGCCAGCGCCTCCGTCAGGATGGCTTTGGCCCGCGCCACCGGCCGTTCGCGTTCGATGCGCAGCAGGATGTGGAGCATGTGCAGGTTTTGTATCCGGTCTACCTGCGGCTCGTAGGGCGGCGAGACGCGCCGTCCGAACCGCTCGCGCAGCAACGCTTCGCACAGTTGTGCCGCCGCCGCGACCAGCGACTTGCTGCGGTGGCGGAAGGTGACCCGCAGCATCCGGACATAGGGCGGGTAGAGCAGCTGGTGCCGTTCCTGCATCTCGTGGCGGTAGAAACCCTCCGTGTCGTGGTTCGTCACGGCGATCAGCGCCGGGTGGAGCCGGTGGGAAGTCTGGATCACCAGCTCGCCGCTCCCGTCCGCGGGGAGCAGGGCTTTCAGCTGCATCAGCAGCTGGAAAGCCCGCTCGGCAGCCCGGAAGTCGGGATGGGCCAGCAGACTGTCGGCATGGATCACGCCGACCAGCCCCGTCTGGTCGCCGCTCCGGGCCGTGCGGGCCACCATCTGCGTTCCGACCAGAATCCCGGTCTCGCCCTCGGCGAAGTCGGTCAGGATGCGTCCCGCGGCTCCCGCGCCCCGCATCGTGTCGGTGTCCATCCGGGCGATGCGGGTGTCGGGGAAGAGCTCCGCCATCTGCTCCTCGACGCGCTCCGTGCCGATCCCCCGCGGCGTCAGGGCCTGCATGCCGCAGGCCGCGCAGGTCGAGACGTAGGGTTGCGACCAGCCGCAGTAGTGGCACACCAGCGCCGAGGCCTCTTTGTGGTAGGTCAGTGTGACGTTGCAGTGGGGACAGGTCGGTGTCGCGCCGCAAGCCGCGCATTCGACGTAAGGAGCGAATCCGCGGCGGTTCTGGAAGAGGACCACCTGCCGCCCCGCTTGCAGCGTCTCTTCGATCCGGCGGCGCAGGTAGGTCGAGACGACTCCGCGGCCGCGCTCCAGCACGGTGACGCGCGGTCGCCGGACATCGTCTGCGGCCGGCACGACGACCGATCCGTATTTTCCGCCTTCGGCCCGGGCGTTGAGCCAGCTCTCGGCCGAAGGGGTCGGGCTGACGAGCAGCGTCCGGGCTCCGTGCAGCCGGGCGAGCATCAGGGCCGTGTCGCGGGCATGGTAACGCGGAGCGGGGTCGCTCTGGCGATAGTTCGAGTCGTGTTCTCGATCGACGATAAGGAGTCCCAACCGCTCGAAAGGCAGAAAGAGGGCGGAACGAGTCCCGACGACGATTCCGACGCTTTCGGGCTCTTCGATCAGGCGTTGCCAGGCCGCGCTCCGCGCCCGGTCGGTGAGGCGGGAGTGGTAGACCAGACAGCGGGTTCCGAAAGCGGCCTGAAGGGCGTTGGTCAGCCGGACGGTCAGCACGGTGTCGGGCACGAGCAGCAGGGTCTGATACCCGGCCTGCATCTGCCGGGCCGCTAAAGCGATGTACAGGGCGATCAGCTTTTCGCCGTAGTCTGCGATTTCGCCGCTCAGCAAGAGGGTTTCGTCGGTCTCGAATGCGTTTTGGATCGACTGTAGCGTGGAGGTGTCCGTGATTGCCGGAGATTCCGGCAGGGGCGGCGCGGTTTCGGCCTTCGCCGCCGTTCGGTGCAAGGTGGCCGGGACGATCTCCTGCTGTTCCAGCACGCCCCGTTCGACGAGCCGGAGCACGATGGCGGCAGGTACCGTTTCAGTGATGTCGGCGCGCGCCACCCAGAGCTTTTGGGGATCGTCCGGCGCCAGCTCCGGCTCTCCGTCCGCGCCGACGGGCAGGAAAGAGAGGTAGCTCAGCAAGGCTTTGCACTGTGCTTTGGCGCGCCGGATCTCTTCGAGCGTTTCGGCGATTTTCGAGGCGGAGCGGTACCCCACGGCGAGTCGCACATACAGCTCGGCGGTCGGTCGATAGCTTCCGTCGCGAATCCCGGTGGGCACGGCGGCTTTGAAGACCTCGCCGGGGGTGCAGAGGTAGTAGTCGGCCATCCACTCCCACAGCCGGAGCTGTTCGGGCCGGACGAACGGCCGTTCGTCGAGGATTTCGAGGATCGCTTTCGGCGGATTTTTCGATGCGGGCGGCGTGTCGTGCATGCGGAGTACGATCCCCTCGCAGACTTTACTTTTGCCGAGCGGCACGCGCACGCGCATCCCGACTTCGACCGGCCGCTCGTCGGGGAGACGGTAGGTGAAGGCTCTCGGCAGGGCGAGCGGCAGGAGGATGTCGGCAAAGATCATTTTATCGGTAGGCGTTTGACGCGGGTCTTGTTCGCTTGGGCTGGAGGCGGCCAGTGGTTCGAGGCTGCGCGACCCCGCCCCGGGCTTCTACGAACCCAGCATGGGTGCGTTGGGCGGCTGCGGCACCGGCGGTTATAGCAGGTCGTCTACATCCTACGATGCAGGCGATCACTACCTCGGTGTGTACTTAAATTTCGGCGCCACGTGGTTCGGCCCCAGCACTGCGGCGCAACGCGCCTACGGTTTTCAGTTGCGTTGCCTCTCGGAATAAACGAAGGAGCGGCCCGGTTTCGAGTTTAGCGCAGGAATAGTTCCACTTCGACAGGAGCCGTCGCCCCGTTGTCCGCCTCTTTCGGCGTGACGAACGAGACCCGCTGCACCCGACCCGCATCGTCTGTGAATTCCGCCGCCAGCTCTTTGCCGAACGGCAGGTAGAGCGTCAGGTAATCGTTCATGTCCGCCGTCGATCCCGCCGTTTTGCCTGCCGCCACCATATTTCCTTCCGTATCCGTGATGCGGATATCGCATGCCGCCCGGTCGGCGCTGCTGCGCCCGCCCTCCTTGGTCAGGAATGCCCGAATGACGACCGGCGCCCCGTTTTTGGCTTCCGCCATTTGGGCGTTGTAGAGGTCGATGTAGAAATCCGTCACGTCGATCCCCGGCACATTCCGGTTTTCGAAGTCCCACACCATCGGGAAGTGCAGCCCCGTCGGCCGCCACGACGTAGCGTACATCCAGTAGATCGGATCGCTCTTGTCCGCCTTGCCCGCCCGTTCGAGGAACCAGCTGCGGTTCAGCGCCGGCGTCGGATAGTACTCCGTGAAGTACCACTTGCCGTCGATCCACACCTCCGTCCAGTTGTGGTTCCCCTCTTTCGATACCCACAGCGGCGTCCCCGCGATGCGCGACGGAATCCCCATCGTCCGGAAAGCGTCCGTCAGCAGAATCGAAAGTCCGCTGCACGACGCCATCCCGATCTCCATCGACTCGCCCGGAGACTGGTGCGGTTTCCTCCGTTTGGTGTTGTACTCCACCCCCACGAGGTGTTGCAACTCCTTGTTAATGGTGTCGATAGCGTGCCGGACGTCGGTCGTTCCGGCCACCAGTGGCGACAGCTTCTCCCAGAACATCGCCCGCCACGGTTCGCGCCGCTCGTTCATTGAGGCGTAGGGCAGCACGTCGTTATAGAAGACCGAATCCGGCAGCGCCTTGGCCCACGGGAAAGTTTCGCGCGCCCGGTAGGCCCAGCCGACCTCTTCGAGCAGAAAATCGGCGGTCAGCGTATCCCGGTCGCCCTCGGGCATATAGGCGATCAGGTAGGCCATCCCTTCGCGTTGGTTTTTCGGTGCGCGGGTCAGCGCGTCGAGCAGTTCGGGCCGGTTCGACGAGTCGGCTGCCGCTATGTTGGCCCGCAGGGCTTCGGCCAGCTCCGGCTCCAACCCGGCGTAAGGGTTTTGCGTACAGGAAAAGGTCAGTGCCGCAGCTGCCAGTGCGCCTAAAAGTGAAATCTTTTTCATCGTTCGTTCTGTATTTGGATGCGTGTCGAATGACAACAAAGATAGGAATAAAATGTGCCCGGAATGATACAAAATTACGCAGGTACGGCCCCATATCCCGCGTGGGATATGGGGCCGTACCCCGTGGTTGTGCGCGTGGCCGCCCGCTACTCTTCGTAGAAGAGTTCGAGGGTCGCGTTGTTGCCGTTACCGGAGTCGATCCCGATTTTTGAAATGTATTCACCGGCGAATTCATATTCGTATTTTACGGTAAATGACTCTCCGTCCTCATCGGTTGTCACAGTAAGTTGTTTCGGCAGATATTTTGAGCGTGTTCCTCCGATACCCAATAAATAAGCGTCGAGGATCGCGTGGTCGTCGATGATGTCTCCGAACAAATAATTGCTACCGATCAAATCCAGGTTGAGGTTGTTCGGCACGGATGTGTTCGGGGTCAGGTCGACTGTATAAGTCCCGAAATATCCTCCGTCTTCGATCTCTTTTTCGGCAGTGGTATATTTTTCCAAACTTCCGTCTTCCCCCACCGTCAATTCACCGGTATAGGTGTCGGTTATACCTTCATTCGTTAGCGAAAAAACGATTCCGGTTAAATAACCGTTGGCCGAATAAGTGTACTCCTTGGTCTCACATATTGAACCGTCCTCTTTATCTTCTTCGATGCAGTTTGTAGCTCGTCCATTTTCTACAAGAAATTCTACTTCCCAATCTACCACCTCGTCGTAATCGTGGCTGATTTTGATTTTGTCTTGCAGGTATTCGATTTTCGAACCGTCGTAATAAGAATCACCTGTTGAGCTGGTTTGAATTCGAGTCAGTCTGCCTGCGTCATCGTATGAATAATTTGCCGTATAAGTTCCTTCGTCATCTGTCAGGACAGATTTTACGATCTTTTTCGGCAGGATATCCGGCGCGGCGGCGAAGTACATCTTGCCCAGCGGCCATTCGCCGCCGTCCTGTTTCAGGATGATGCTCTGCTCGCCCGACACGGTGGTGGGGGCCGTAAAGGTGATGGAGGTCGAGGTGTGGCCGGTCACGGTGGCCTGTACGTCGCCGGTAGCCTTGGTCAGCGCGCGAAGCCAGATTTCGCTGTTCTCGGTAAAACCGCTCCCCTGGATCGTTATCGCCGAACCGGCCGGGATCGGATTCTCGACGCTCGAGGTCGGCAGGGTCGCGTCCGAGACCGGACAGGGTGTGCTGTCATCCTTCTTGCAGCCGAACATCAGGGCAGCGGTCAGCATAAAAAACAGAAGTTTTTTCATGACAATGAAAAATGAAATGTCTCTTCCCGATACCCCGAAGCAGAGATGTAAACACTGGATTGAAAAGAAGAAGTGTGGGTATCGTGACTTTGTTTTCAGATAGTGGGTTCTGGTAAACCTCGAAAGTAAAAACAAGCAACAATCCCACACCATACCCCATAAGACAAGGTATAGAGCAAGGGCTTCGGGCTTGTTCTCCTTTCGAATAAATTTACCAGATTTACTATCGAGAACAAACTCAAACACTTCTCATGTTTAAGCTGATATGTCTGCCCGGGTCGCGCGGACTCGGACGGGACAAAGATAGCTTAAATTTTCGGAACGGGAAGTGTTCACCGCCTTGATTGTGGGATTGTTGCCGGGGCGAAAGTACGGATTTCTTCCGTCTTGGGCGGAAATTGACTGAGAATCGTTAATTTTGGCAGTATCATGAAGAAATGGCTGCTTTTGTTTTTTGGAGTGGGGTGGAGCACGGTTGCAGAGGCCCGGTCGCTGCGGGTGAGCCCTGCGACGGTGCAGTTGGGCGAGGTGGCGCTCCGGTCAAAAAACCGGGTCGAGCTGGTCTGTGTGAACGATTCGGATCGGCCGGTGGTGATCCGCGACGTCCGGACGGACTGCACCTGCACCAAACCGTCGTGGCCCAAAGCGCCGGTAATGCCGGGTGACAGCGTGCGGGTGAGCGTCGTCCTCACGCCGACCGACCGGGGGGCGTTCTACAAAACGCTGCGGTTCGAGACTGTGCCGGCCACGGACCCGGCTCCGCAGGTGGTCTTGCGCGGGAAAGTTTATTGATTTCGGACATTGTTATTTCAGAAACAAAACCCTAACTTTGTCGTTATCGGTTCCGCAGCGGGGCCGGAGTGAATCCAAACTTTTTAATAACCACCACATTATGAATCTTTCTCACATCGAACACCTGGGTATCGCGGTCAAAAGCCTCGATGCGGCGATCCCGTATTACGAAAAGGTACTCGGACTCAAATGCTACAACATCGAAGAGGTGGCGGATCAGAAGGTGCGGACGGCGTTCTTCCGGGTGGGCGATACGAAAATAGAGCTCCTGGAGCCGACGTCGGAGGATAGCACGATCGCCAAGTTCATCGAAAAACGGGGCGAGGGGATTCATCACCTGGCGTTCGCTGTGGCGGACGGGGTGGCTGCGGCGCTGGCGGAGTGCGACTCCAAGGGGGTGCAGCTCATCGACAAGGCGCCGCGACGGGGGGCGGAAGGTTTGAATATCGCGTTCCTCCATCCGAAGGCAACGCAGGGGGTGCTCACGGAATTGTGCGAAAACCCGGCTGAAAAATAATTCATTCACTTTTACTGCTGTTCTTTGAGCCGGACAGAACTGTCGCTTTCTTGAAAGAAAGCGACGCTGCCAGCGAGGGCAATGCAAACGCAGTTTGCGAATTGCCGAGCGGCGAGGAGGAAGCCGAAGGCAACGCGAAGCCAAAAAGAACAGTACCCTCCAACCCAATGAACGGGCAGTAAATTAAGTAAGTTACAGGATATAAAATGAGTGTTAATCAGGAAAAGATAAAAGAGCTCGTAGCCAAGCGCGAGCAAGCCAAGCTCGGCGGCGGTCAGAAACGGATCGACTCCCAGCACGCCAAAGGGAAACTCACCGCTCGGGAGCGGATCGACCTGTTGCTCGACGAAGGGAGCTTCGAAGAGTTTGACATGTTCGTGACCCATCGGTGCACCAACTTCGGGATTGACAAAGAGTCTTATTACGGGGACGGCGTCGTGACCGGATACGGGACGATCGACGGGCGGCTGGTCTATGTTTTCAGCCAGGACTTTACCGTATTTGGCGGATCCTTGTCCGAGACCTTTGCCGCCAAGATCTGCAAAGTGATGGACATGGCCATGAAGAACGGCGCCCCGGTCATCGGGCTCAACGACTCCGGCGGCGCCCGGATTCAGGAAGCCGTCAATGCCTTGAGCGGCTATACCGAGATTTTCCAGCGGAACATCATGGCCTCCGGCGTGATCCCGCAGATTTCCGCCATCATGGGGCCGTGCGCCGGCGGAGCGGTTTATTCGCCCGCATTGACCGACTTCATATTGATGAACAAAGGCACCAGCTACATGTTCGTCACCGGGCCGAAAGTCGTGAAGACCGTCACCGGCGAAGAGGTGACCCAGGAGCAGCTCGGCGGCGCTTCGATGCACTCCACTAAGTCGGGTGTGGCACATTTCGTCAGCGAGACCGAAGAGGAAGCAGTCGCCATTATCCGGAAGCTCCTCAGCTACCTGCCCCAGAATAATCTGGAAGACGCCCCGCTGGCCGTTTGCACCGACGACATCGACCGCGTCGAAGACGCCTTGAACGAGATCGTGCCCGATAATCCGAACAAACCGTACGACGTGCTCGACGTGATCCACGCCATTGTCGACAACGGCGAATTCTTGGAATCCCAGCGGACTTTCGCTCCGAATATCGTGACCGGGTTTGCGCGGTTTAACGGCCAGAGCGTCGGAATTATCGCCAACCAGCCGAAATACTATGCCGGGGTGCTCGATATTAATGCCTCTCGGAAAGCGGCGCGGTTTGTCCGGTTTTGCGATGCCTTCAACATTCCGATCGTGACGCTGGTCGACGTGCCGGGCTTCCTTCCGGGGACGGCGCAGGAGTACGGCGGGATCATTACCCACGGGGCAAAGCTGCTGTTTGCTTATGGGGAAGCGACGGTGCCGAAAGTGACGGTTATTTTGCGGAAGGCATACGGCGGGGCTTATTGCGTGATGAGCTCCAAACACTTGCGGGGCGACCTGAACTACGCATGGCCCACCGCCGAGATCGCCGTGATGGGAGCCCAGGGCGCTGTCGAGGTTTTGATGGCCAAGGAGGCCAAAGGGATCGAAGACGACGCGAAACGGGCCGAATTCCTCGCCGAAAAAGAAGAGGAATATCGGCAGAAGTTCGCCAATCCGTATGTGGCGGCCAAGTACGGCTATATCGACGACGTGATCGAACCGCGGAACACCCGCTTCCGGATTATCCGGGCCTTGCAGTCGCTCGTGACCAAAAAAGTCGTCAACCCGCCGAAGAAACACTCCAACATTCCGTTGTAAGCCTGCGTGTTATGATGAAGAGACTCTTATTTTTGCTCGGCATCGCCCTCCTTTGTGCCGAGGGGTATGCGCAGGGGCTGAAGGACATACGGATCAACGAAGTGTTGGTCGACAACCGGAACAGCTACATCGACGACCACGGGAACCATGTGGGGTGGGTGGAGCTGCACAATACGGGCTATTCGAACGTGAACATCGGCGGCGCCTACCTGACGGTACGTCGGGGGGATGCCGCTCGGACGTATCGTATTCCGAAGAACGACGCCCGGACGCTGATTCCGCCGCAGGGGTATGTGATCTTCTTTGCGGACAGTTCGTCGAACCGCGGGACGTTCCACACCAATTTCGTGCTTGACGAGACGGGCTATCTGGCCTTTCTGGACCAGGGGCGGAACGTGGTGGACTCCATCGTTTACGACGTGGCGGCGCAGTCGCCGGACGTCTCGATCGGCTGGACGGACGATCCGGAGACCGGCGAAGAGCGTTTCGGCCAGCTGACCGGGATTACTCCGTTGCAGGCCAACGAAATCGAGGAGCGCATGCCGGCTTCCGAGAAGTTCTTCCTGCGCGACCCTTCGGGCGCGGTGATGGCCATCACGGCTATGTCGGTGGTCTTCTCGGCGCTTGTCCTGCTCTACCTGATTTTCAAAAACGTCGGGCGCGGGATGACGCGGATGATGCGGGCCAAGGAACAGAAAGCGGTAGCGGCCATGCCGGAAGAGGTGCGGCCGACGATCGATCCGTCGGGACAGCTCCTGGGCGAGGAGATCGCGGCGATCGCGATCGCGCTGCGCAGGTATGAGGAGGATTTGCACGACATCGAGTCGCATGTCCTGACCATCAATCGGGTGGCTCGGGCCTACTCGCCGTGGAGCTCCAAGATTTACGGTCTGAACAACCAACCTCTGCGGAAGTAACCCTGCTCCATTTTTAACCGTTCTTTTATTTGTGTCTACCCGCATGGAACTGCCGCTTTCTTGTAAGAAAGCGGCGCAAAGAACTTTCGTGATAGCTACGCTACTCCTTAGGCTCCGCAGTCCTCATTCTTCGTGAGTCTGTCGGGCTGGGTTTTCTCGGCGAGCGCGCTTAGGGTATTATGCCCATTATTTAGCGCGCTACGCCGGAAAACCACAGCCCAACGAACCAACCGAGAGTTGGGCCGCCGGCAGTTTTAGGATGCGAAGCATCCTTGGAGGTTTTTCTGGTTCTCTTTGTTCACAAAGAGAACAGTACCCTCCCGGGCAAGTACAGATAAAACGACGGATTTAGAAAACAGAAATAAAGAAGCGATGAAAGAGTATAAGATCAAGATCAACGGCAACGAATACGCCGTATCGATATCCAACGTCGAAGACAACACCGCGTTGGTGAACGTCAATGGCACCCAGTACGAAGTGGAAGTCGAAGGGATGAACGCCCCGAAAGTCGCCAAGACCCCCCGGATCGTCCAGCAGCCCGTGGCAGCTTCGGCTCAGGGCGATGCGCATCCCGCCACCGCCCGGACATCGAGTCCGGCCGCTACCGCCTCGGCATCCGCCGGAAACATCAAGTCCCCGCTGCCGGGCGTCGTGCTCGACGTGATGGTACAGGTCGGGGATGCCGTGAAGACCGGCCAGAAACTGATGATTCTCGAAGCCATGAAGATGGAGAACAACATCGACTCCGACCGCGACGGCACCGTCAAAGAGATCCGGGCCCGTAAGGGAGACTCCGTGCTCGAAGGCGACGTATTAATCACCATCGGATAACCCGCCAGCGCTACAGACACTATGGAGAACTACAGCTTTTGGGCCTTTATCGGCGAGAACATCCACCAGTTTCTCACCTACACCGGCTTTGCGAACGTGACCTGGGGGCATCTGATCATGATCGCCTTCGGTCTGGCTTTCATCTATCTGGCCATCGCCAAGAAGTTCGAACCCATGCTGCTGCTGCCCATCGGGTTCGGGATACTGGTCGGCAACATTCCGTTCGTGCCGGGGCTCCAGATCGGCGTGTACGAAGACGGATCGGTGTTGAACTACCTCTATTTCGGCGTTTTGAAAGGAGTCTATCCGCCCTTGATTTTCCTCGGGATCGGAGCCATGACCGACTTTTCGGCCTTGATATCCAACCCGAAACTCATGCTCATCGGAGCTGCGGCGCAGCTCGGGATTTTCGGCGCCTATATCGCGTCGTTGGCCTTGGGCTTTAGCGCAGCCGAAGCCGGAGCTATCGGGATTATCGGCGGGGCAGACGGGCCGACCGCTATCTTCCTCAGCTCGAAACTCGCGCCGGACTTGATGGGGGCTATCGCTATTGCTGCCTATTCGTATATGGCCTTGGTGCCGGTCATCCAGCCGCCGATCATGAAACTCCTCACCACGAAGAAAGAGCGGCTCATTCGGATGAAACCGCCGCGCCAGGTGCCGCAGCGCGAGAAAATTCTGTTCCCGATTATCGGAATGCTCCTGACCTGTTTTCTCGTACCTTCGGGGCTGCCGCTGCTCGGGATGCTCTTCTTCGGCAACCTGCTGAAAGAGAGCGGGGTGACTAAGCGTTTGGCGACGACGGCGAGCGGGCCGCTGATCGACATCGTCACCATCCTGATCGGTCTGACCGTCGGAGCTTCGACGCAGGCTACGACTTTCCTGACGTGGAAGTCGCTGGGCATCTTCGGACTCGGGGCTGCTTCGTTCGTCGTGGCGACGTTCGGCGGGGTCTTGTTCGTGAAGTTCTTCAACCTCTTCCTCAAGGAGGGCAACAAGATCAATCCGCTGATCGGGAATGCCGGGGTTTCGGCAGTGCCGGACTCGGCGCGGGTGTCGCAGGAGGTGGGGCTGCACTACGACAAGACGAACTACCTGCTGATGCACGCCATGGGGCCGAATGTGGCGGGGGTGATCGGTTCGGCGGTCGCTGCGGGTATCCTGCTCGGCTTCTTGTCTTAATCGATTCTGTTTGTAGGTTGGCTGGAACTGCCGCTTTCTTGTAAGAAAGCGGCGCAAAGAACTTTCGTGATAGCTACGCTACTCCTTAGGCTCCGCAGTCCTCAGTCTTCGTGAATCTGTCGGGCTGGGTTTTCTCGGCGAGCGCGCTAATAACGGGCAAATAACCCAAGCGCGCTGCGCCGGAAAACCACAGCCCAACGAACCAACCGAGATTTGGGCCGCCGGCAGCTTGAGGATGCGAAGCATCCGTCTAAAGTTTTTCTGGTTCTCTTTGTTCACAAAGAGAACAGTACCCTCCACCCCGCAACCAGTAACAATTACAGTATATGGAAAATCCGATGGAGATCGGCGTCGCCGGCGAGAAGATGCGCCTGTGGACCCAAGACCTCGTCAAGAAATACAAATCGCGCACCGTCGTGAACCGCGTTTCGATCGACGTCGAGCAAGGCGAGATCGTCGGTCTGCTCGGCCCCAACGGCGCCGGGAAGACCACCACCTTCTATATGACCGTCGGGCTGATCAAGCCCAACGACGGCAAGATTTTTCTCAACGACCTCGAGATCACCAAAGAGCCCGTTTATCGGCGGGCACAGCTGGGCGTAGGGTACCTGGCACAGGAGGCATCGGTCTTTCGGCGGCTTTCCGTCGAAGATAACATCAAAGCCGTGCTCCAGATGACCGACTACTCCAAAGAGTACCAGCGCGAGCGGATCGAATACCTCATCAAGGAATTCTCCTTGCAGAAAGTGCGCAAGAGCCTCGGCCAGCAGCTCTCCGGCGGCGAGCGGCGGCGGACCGAGATTGCGCGCGCCGTGGCCATCAATCCCAAGTTTATCCTGCTCGACGAGCCGTTCGCAGGCGTCGACCCCATTGCCGTGGCCGAGATCCAGTCCATCGTCGCATCGCTCAAGGAGAAGAACATCGGCGTCATCATTACCGACCACAACGTCCATGAGACCTTGTCCATCACCGACCGCACCTATATATTGGTGGAAGGGAAAGTGATCCGCACCGGAACCGCCGAGGAGCTCGCAGCGGACGAATTCGTGCGGCGCGTTTACCTCGGGCCCGACTTCGAATTGCGGAAAGTGCGAAAATAATTATCTGTCGGGCGAACATCGTAACGGATTTTTTAGTTACTTCGGAGTATAAACCTCAAACAAAACAGGCTTATGCTCCGAACTCTTTTTATCGGCCTGCTCGCCGCCGCGTGCGGCACAGCCGCTGCGGCCGGCCCGCAGAAATTCACGGTCGACGGCCGGATCGACGGCCTGCAACCCGGCGACACCATCCGCTTCGAGACCATTCAGCTGCCCCGGTGGCAGTACCTCCCCGGCTTCGATGTTGTCGTGAAGAAGCCCGGTCGCTTCAGCTATAAAGGCACCTTGGAGCACGACCAGTACTACATGATGACCTACCACCCGAAGACCGGGAAAATCAGAAAGAACGGTCGGGCCGGTAAGCCCGTAATCATCACCCCCGGCGACCGGATCACCGTCGCCGGAACCGCCGACGAGATCTACTACAGCGCCTGGGGCGGAGGCGTTTACAGCGACCCCGAGCTGGCCGAAGTGCTGCGCGTCGAAGACTCGCTGGGGCAGGTGCGCGGCAGCTACCTCCGGCGGTACGAAGAGCTCATGGAGCAGAAAGATACCCTCGCCGCTCGGGAGTGTGGCAAGAAATTCAACCTCTTTTATGACGACAATCGCGCCGCTGTCGACCGCGTGCGGACATTGAACCGCAACTATCGGAAAAACCATCCCGACGGGACACTCTACCTGCTCGTCGAAGAGATTCCGGGACTCAGCTACACCCCGGTAGACAAGGCCCGCGCCACCTTCGACACCTACTCCGAAGCGCTCCGCGAGAGCTATTTCGGGCAGCTCTATGCCCGCTACATGGAAGCCATGGCCCGACTGGCCGTCGGACAGCCGGGGCCCGACTTCACCGTCACCACCGTCGACGGACGCACCCTCACCAAAGCCGATTTCCGCGGGAAATACCTCCTGATGTACCACTGGGGGATGTGCCCCGGTTCGATCGCCATCGACCGCTACGTGCGGGAACTCTACGACGAATACCATGCGCAGGGCTTCGAAGTGATGGGGCTCACCCAGTCGATCGACGTTATTCGGAAAGTGTACGAATCCCTGCCCGCAGACCGTCCCACCCCGGCGAGCGGCACCGACGATATCCGTCCGGTATTGGCCCGGATGGTCGAACACCCCTGGATCGAAGTCGAGTTGGAGACCGATCATCCCGAAAACCAGGCCTTGACCGAAGTCTATGTCATTCAGGGCTTGCCCTTCTTCGTCCTCCTCGGGCCCGACGGGAAGATACTGGCCCGCGAATTCCACCAAGCCTTTCGGGATGCCGTCCGCATACTGAACCGCGAGCTCGGCGGCGGAAAAGACGAGTAGCCGGCCTATTCGATCGACAATCCATACGACGCGAGCAGCCCCTCGAGGCCATCGCGCGAGAATCTGGCACCCCGCATTCGATTGATTGCGGGGTCTATCGTATATTGGAACGCCGTTCGGAAATCCGCCTTCTCCAGTTTGCACCCGTCGAACAGCGTCCGTTCCAGATCGCATCCCGAAAAATCCGCCTGCGTCAGGTCGCACTCCGAGAAAAAGCACTCCTTCGCCGCCCCCTCCGTGAACGCCGTTTTCGGCATCTTCAGGCCGTGGAACGAACAGAAACTGAGGTGACACTTCCGAAACGCCACCGAAAAGCCGAACTTGCGGCACCGGCCGAAATCGACGCCCCGCACCTCGCACTCCTCGAACACCGCCTCCCGCATGCCGGTCTCCTCGAACTCCGCCATCCCGAACCGGCACTTTTCGAACCGACACTCCGTAAAGTCGAAATCCGAGAAGCAGGCCTCCGTGAAGTCGCACTCCCGGAAAATGCACCCCTCGAACTCCCGCCCCGGCAGAGCCTCCGCCCCGCAGATTTTGTGTAATACCTTGTCGTAAATCATAGCCGTCGGCACCAAAAATAGCGGATTTTCGCAAAATTCCTTACCTTTGCCTCTCCTTATTCATGCACAATACAAAACCGGATATTCTCCTATGAACGTAGCCAGAGAAAACCTCGAAAACCAGACCGCCCTGCTTCGCGTGACCGTCGGCGAAGCCGATTACAAGGAACAGGTGGATAAGCAGCTCAAAGAGTACAAACGCAAGGCCAACGTGCCGGGCTTCCGTCCCGGGATGGTGCCCATGGGGGTCATCAACAAGATGTATCGCAAAGGGGTGCTGGCCGATGTCGCCTATCGGAAAGCCACCGACGCAGCGTTCGAATATATCAAGGAAAACGACATCGAAACCGTCGGCGACCTGATGCCGTCCGAGACGAAACAGGGAGACCTGGATTTCGAAAACGGCACCGACTTCGAGTTCGTCTATGAGATCGGCCTCGCCCCCGAGATCGACCTCGCGCTGACCAAGAAAAACAGCGTGACCAAATACGTCATTGAGCCGAACGACGACATGCGGAAAGGTTTCCGGAGCAACTACATGCGGCGTTTCGGGAAACTCGTGGACGTAGACGTCGTGGCCGACGAAGAGGCCCTGACCGGGACGCTGACCCAGGGGGACGATGTCAAAATCGAGGACGCGTACGTCGGGCTGATCAGTATGGACGAAAAAGCCCGGAAACCGTTTATCGGGAAGAAAGTCGGGGACGCTGTCGAAGTGGATGTCAACGAAATTTATAAGACACCGTCGCAGCGGGCATCGATTCTCGGCGTGAAAGAGGCCGAGCTGGAGGGGATGAACCCGAAATATACCTTCACCATCACCCAGATTCGGAAATTTGCCGAACCGGAGATGAACGAAGAGTTCTTCAAACTCGCTTTCCCGGCCGGAGATGTGACCACTCCGGAACAGTTCGACGCCCGGATCGACGAACAGGTGCGCGGCGAGCTGGCCAAGGAGACCGAGTACAAGTTTACGACCGACCTGCGGAAATACCTGCTGGAAAAGACCAAGCTCGCATTGCCGGAGGCGTTCCTCAAGGATTGGCTCTACCGGGTGAACGAAGGCAAATTCTCGATGGAAGAGATCGAAAAGGATTTTCCGCAGTTCCTCGACATGATCCGTTGGGACATGATCCGTCGGAAAGTGATGAAAGACAACAACCTCGAAGTGACTCAGGAGGATGTCAAGGCCGGGGCTCGGGATGTGGCGATGATGCAGTTCCAGTACTACGGGATGCACACCGTGGCGGACGATATGCTCGAGAACTTCGTCGGCTCGATCCTCGGGAACAAGGAAGAGGTGCGTAAGATTTACGACACCGTAGCGGAGCGGAAAGCCGTCGCTGCGATTGCCGACCAGATCAAAGTGAACGAAAAGACCGTTACGCCGGAGGAGTTCCAGAAGCTGGCGTAGTGCCGCGAGCTCGTTTGTCGCGAGTCTTTTAGTGACGATAGCGCTTTTTCCTTCGCCTTTTCGACCTTGGGTCGAAACGGCGACGTTTTTTGCGTCCGCTGGGTTCGCCTTTTTAAAGCGGTGCGCGGACGAAGGATTGGGCCGAGGCTGGTAGTTGAAATGCGCCAGCATTTCCCGTCCACGGGACGTGGGGCCCGCGCGGCCCGAGCGCAGTACCCTCCTGTAGCTAAAGACGCGCGCCGCCGCCTTAAGAGGGAAATCGTCAAAATGCGCTTGCGCGTTTTGACAGGATTTCCCCCGGCGCGCGAACAAAGAACTGCGCGTGAAATCCGTCGCCCGCTCGCTTAAAGAGGGATTTCGCTCGTTTTGCGGTGAGCAAAATCGAGATGAAATCCCAGCGGGCGACGGCAAACGCGGCGGAGCGACAGCGGAGCCGCAGTGAGGCCGACACGGGGCGGAGAACTGGGTTGTGCTCTTGGCCATATTTTGGGCCGAGAGCGAGGAGCGCGGTTCTTTGAACCGCCGGCTCTGTCGCCCAGCGGCGAAGCCGCTCGGGGGGATGGGCGACAGGCCGAATCCGACAGACCGGGTGATAAATGGACTGAGTTTCTGCGACCCTTTAGGTCGCGCGGGCCGGAGCCACCCCCGGCGTAGGGCCGCCACTTCGCGATGCTCGTTTGGCCCCCGCTGGCTCCGGCCCACTTTGGGCTGAGACTGCCCATTGCCCACCACGGGCCCGCGGCGTTTCTTCCGCGCGGCACCGCAACTGACGACCGGTGGCACGGTCGTTCGAGTTGCTGGGGCCGAGGTCCTGCGAGTTGAACCACAAGAACTGCCCGTAGACACCACTGACCGCAGGCGACCAGCTATAGCCGTAGTCGCCGACGCCGCCCGATGCGCCGGTGGCATAATAGCGATTGCCCGGGGCGGGGTACCAGGCGAGCGGGGTTCCCGCGCCAGAGGTGCTTACCTTGTAGAGACGCCCGTTGGTGGCTTTGAAATCTCCAGCACCAAAGGATTCCCCGACAACCCCATCCGAGTAGTAGGGGAATGTCCCGTTCAAAGGCACATCCGCATCCCGCGTAAAGTCAGACCCGATTGCAGACCCGATTGCGTCGCGGCCAGACGAATAGTCGGAATCGTTCTCCCCTCCATATGTATCATGTTTCGCAAAAAAATGCTATTTTTACCCTTTCTCAACACCCATCGAATGGACTACAAAAAAGAATTCGAACGATACGCAAGACTCGGCCGCGGCATCTCGTCGCTCGCCATGCACCGCTACGACCGGCTCACAGCCGAATATATCTCGCCCACCATCATCGAAGAACGACAACTCAACGTCGCCACCATGGACGTCTTCTCGCGCCTGATGATGGATCGCATTATCTTTCTCGGCGTGCCGATCTACGACGATGCCGCCAATATCATCCAGGCCCAGATGCTCTTTTTGGAGTCGAACGACCCGAAAAGCGACATCCAGATCTACCTCAACACCCCCGGCGGCTCGGTGTCGGCCGGGCTGGGAATTTACGACACCATGCAGATCATCTCGCCCGATGTGGCGACCACCTGTACCGGTATGGCCGCTTCGATGGGCGCCATTCTGCTGACCGCCGGAACCAAAGGAAAACGATCCGCCTTGCAGCACTCGCGGATCATGATCCATCAGCCCCTGGGCGGCGTCGAAGGGCAGGCCAGCGACATCGAAATCACCGCTCGGCAGATCCTCAAGACCAAAGAAGAGCTCTACCACATACTGGCCGAGCACAGCGGCGTAACCGCCGAAAAGATCGAACAGGACGCCGACCGCGACTTCTGGATGACCTCGGCCGAAGCCGCCGAGTACGGGCTGATCGACGGCGTGCTGACCAAACGGGAAGGGCTGTAATCGCCTCCCTCTTACCGATTTTATTCGAGACCTATGGCAGAAAATAATAACAAACAGGAACACTGTTCGTTCTGCGGCGCTCCGGCGGCGCAGGTCGGGATGATTATCCACGGACAGGAGGCGATGATCTGCAACAACTGTGCGGAACGCGCCTGGGAGATGGTGCGCGAGGAGATGGAGAGCCGCGTGCGGAACGAAGCCGCCTCCACGATCGGCGAGGCCATGGCCTTGTACACCCCCCAGTCCATCAAAGAGTTTCTCGACCGCTATGTGATCGGGCAGGAACGAGCCAAGAAATACATCTCGGTGGCCGTTTATAACCACTACAAACGGCTGATGCACAGTTTGACCGATCCGCAGGATACGGAAGATTCGGATATCGAGCTCGACAAATCCAACATCCTGCTGGTGGGCGAGACCGGGACAGGGAAGACTTTGATTGCGCGGACGATTGCGCGGCTCTTGAATGTGCCGTTCGCCATCGTGGACGCCACGGCGCTGACCGAGGCGGGATATGTGGGCGAGGATGTCGAGAGCATTCTCTCGCGGCTGTTGCAGGCGGCGGACTACGACGTCGCCGCGGCGGAACGCGGGATCGTCTTTATCGACGAAATCGACAAGATCGCCCGCAAGAGCGACAACCCCTCCATCACGCGCGACGTCTCGGGCGAAGGGGTGCAGCAGGCCCTGCTCAAGATACTGGAGGGGACGGTGGTCAATGTGCCGCCGCAGGGGGGACGGAAACACCCCGATCAGAAATATATCCAGGTCAATACCCGGAACATCCTTTTTGTGGCGGGCGGCGCGTTCGACGGGGTGCAGAAGAAGATCGCCCAGCGGCTGAACACGCGCGTTGTCGGATACGGCCAGCAGCAGAAAATCGCCGAGGTGGATCGCGAAAATCTGCTGCAGTACATCACGCCGAAAGACTTGCGGAGCTTCGGGCTGATTCCGGAACTGATCGGGCGTCTGCCGGTGCTGACCTATCTGGAGCCGCTGGGACGCGAGGCGTTAAGGCGGATTCTGACGGAACCGAAAAACGCCATCGTCAAACAGTATGTTCGGTTGTTCGAGCTGGACGGGGTCAAACTCTCGTTCGATCCGGAGGTGCTGGACTACATCGTGGACAAGGCGATCGAATACAAACTGGGAGCCCGGGGGCTGCGCTCGATCTGCGAGGCGATCATGATGGATGCGATGTTCGAGGTGCCGGCGTCGAAACGGAAAACGTTCCGCGTGAAACTGGACTATGCACGAGCAAGGGTCGAAGCCATGCAAGTCGCTTAAAACAAGTATTCATTCGTTCGATTGTCGTTCCTTGTCCCGCCTCGAACTGTTCTTTTTGTGAACAAAAAGAACCAAAAAAACTTTAGAGCGCATCCCTACGGGATGCTCTGGCCGTGTCTGCCCGGTTAGGTTGGGCTGGATTTTCCGGTGTGGCGCGCTATGATGTGGCAAAATATCTTTAAGCGCGCCCACCGAGAAAATCTCAGCCCAACGAAACAAGGCGGAGATAACCCGTGGTCGGCCCATCGGGACGACCTCTGCAAAAGTTCTTTGGGTACCTTTCTTTCAAGAAAGGTACGGTTCCAGCAGGCACAAAGACCCGATAAAACGAACAAATAAAAACAAGATATTAATGGAATTGAATTGTTTGACCGCCATATCACCCGTAGACGGTCGTTACCGCGGGAAAGTCGAAGCACTGGGTCGTTATTTTTCCGAATACGCCCTGATCCGCTATCGCGTGCAAGTCGAGATCGAATATTTTATCGCCCTGTGCGAGTTGCCCCTGGCCCAGCTCGCCGGGTTCGACAAAGGGCAGTACGGAGCCCTGCGGCGGATTTACGAAGACTTCAGCCCGAGCGACGCCCAGCGCGTGAAAGAGATCGAGCAGACCACCAACCACGACGTGAAAGCCGTCGAATACTTCATCAAAGAGAAGATGGACGCCCTGGGACTCGGTGACGAGCGGGAATTTGTGCACTTCGGCCTGACCTCTCAGGACATCAACAATACCGCTACCCCGTACAGCTTAAAGGCAGCAATGAGCGATGTCTATTATCCCGCCTTGGGCGAACTCATCGGCAAACTCTCGACCCTGGCAGACGAGTGGAGCGACGTGCCGCTGCTGGCCCACACCCATGGGCAGCCCGCCTCGCCGACCGTGCTGGGGAAAGAGATCCGCGTCTTCGTCGAACGGCTCGAAAAGCAGCGCGACATGCTCCAGACCGTGCCCTATCCCGCCAAGTTCGGAGGCGCCACCGGGAACTTCAACGCCCACTCCGTCGCCTATCCCGAAGTCGATTGGGTATCCTTCGCCAACCGCTTCGTGAACGGGACACTGGGGCTCGACCGGTCGCAGTACACCACCCAGATCGAACACTACGACAACCTCGCCGCCATTTTCGACGGCCTGAAACGCATCAACACCATCCTGATCGACCTCGCGCGCGACATGTGGACCTACATCTCGATGGAGTACTTCAAACAGCGCATCAAGGCAGGCGAAGTAGGCTCCTCGGCCATGCCCCACAAGGTCAACCCCATCGATTTCGAGAACGCCGAAGGAAATTTAGGCCTCGCGAACGCCCTTTTCGAACATTTGGCAGCAAAATTGCCGGTATCCAGATTGCAGCGCGACTTGACCGACTCCACCGTGCTGCGGAACATCGGCGTGCCCGTGGCCCATACCCTGATCGCCGTGGCCTCGCTGGTCAAAGGGCTCGGCAAGCTGATCATCAACCGCGACGCCATCGACCGCGACCTGGAAGCCAACTGGGCCGTGGTGGCCGAAGGGATCCAGACCATCCTGCGGCGCGAGAAATACCCCAATCCGTATGAAGCCTTGAAAGCGCTCACACGGACGAACAAAGGGATCACCCAGGCCGATATAACGGCCTTTATCGACGGACTCGACGTGACAGAGACCGTGAAAAACGAACTGCGGGCTTTGACCCCCCACACCTATATCGGGATTTTTGCCCGAACCAAAGCGTAGACCATTTATTTTATTCACATTTAAATCTTTACAACTATGGACAGCTACAAATGCGACGTATGCGAATGGGTTTACAACCCCGAAGAAGGCTACCCTGAAGGCGGGATCGCACCCGGCACCCCGTTCGAAGAGCTTCCCGACGATTTCGAATGCCCGATTTGCGGCGTAGGGAAAGATATGTTCAGCAAAGTCGAGAAGTAGCGCTCGACAGACCCGGTCGTCGGCCTTGCGTCCCTCGACCTCTCGGAACGACAGCGACAAAGGGAGGCCGGATCGGGCTTCCCTTTCCCGTTTTTTACGGCCCGGCCCGAGGGGCCCCTTTTTCGCCCCCTGAAGTTTCGGGCCGAATGCTAAAATTCAGGCCGGAACGTTATATCTTTGTATATCCACCAACACGGAACACCCCATGGAAACCTTCCTGACCGTCATACTCTTCATTTTTGTGGGCTTTTGGCTGCTCGGCCTGTTCGGGCGGTGGACGCTTCGGTGGTGGCTCGCCCGGAAACAGCGCGAATTCCAGCAGCAGTTCGGAGGCGCCGACACCGCAGGCGGCACAGGGCGGAACTCCGGTTCGAAAGGCTCCTTCCGCGGCTTTTACGCCAACTTCGGCAACCCCTCCGCCCGCCAGCGCCGGCGCAGGAAAGAGGGAGAGGTGACCGTCACCCGAACCGCCATGCGGAGCGAGCGACAGGTCGCCAAGAGCGTCGGCGAATACGTCGAATACGAAGAGGTCGAGAGCACCGTCTCGACCACCACCGTCGTCACCGACCGGCAGCCCGAACCCACGGACGGATCGGCGAACTGATCCCCCGCCCTGCCACGAGCCACGCACTCCTCCGAGGATTTTTCATCAACAACCAAACCGCATATGACCCATCTTCCTACCCGTTCCGGCCGACGCTGGGCCCTTTTGAGCCTCATCGCGCTGGGGACGTGGCAGACCGCGGCCGCACAGAAACAAGCGGCTGCCGACGGCAACATCGTTGCCATCTTCGGACAACAGAAAATCGAAACCACCGACGAAGGCGAAGTCTTCCACCGTTTTCGCGACGGCCTGCTGCTGCCCGGCGGCGTGGGCGGCGGCACCCTCTACAACGGACAGGACATGATCGCCTGGCTCTACGCCACCGACCGTTTCCGCACCCCCGGGGCCGGCGACAGCATCGGATACGTCTATCCGACCCAGAGAGAGGCCGTCATGGCCTATCAGTCCAACGTCGAGCGCAAGACAGCGGCGAATCGGCACTCCATGGCCAATCGGCTTCCGGCATGGGTCTGGAGTCCGATCGCGGCCGACTCCACCGGCCGCTTCCGCAGCCCGCAGATGCGTTCGGCCTACCTCTATACCGCTTACGACAGCCCCGACAGCCGGATCGCCCTGCTGGAGACCACCGGCGGCACGCGGACATACATCAACGGCGAACCGCACGAAGGGGATCACTACGACTTCGGTTATACCCTCACCCCGATTCGGCTGCGCGAGGGGCTCAATGAGTTTATTTATACCCCCGGCCGGTTCGGGCGCGTCGAGTCGAAACTCGTCGTGCCGAAGAAACCGGTGATGTTCACCCGGCGCGACATGACCCTGCCCGACCTGATCGAGGGAGAGAACGAGCCGAAGTGGGCCGCCGTGCGGGTCGTGAACGCCACCGAGAAGGCATTGCAGAAGCTCTCGATCCGGGCCACCTTGTTTGCGCCGGACGGCGAACAGCTGGGCCAGCCGTTGGAGTACCGCACCGACGACGTGATGCCGCTGGCGGTGCGGAAGCTGAAATTCCGCCTGCCGGCCACCGGGAAACCCTTGCGGAACGGGCCCGTCGACGCCCGGCTGGAGCTCTTGCGCGACGGCGAACAGGTCGATACGATGACCATCGCCCTGCGGCAAGTCTCGCCGACCATCCATCACGAGCGCACCTTCGTCAGCCGCATCGACGGCAGCGTGCAATATTACAGCGTGGCTCCCGCCCTGCGCGCCGATCCGGGAGATACCGCGGCGCGGGCCTTCGTGCTGACCGTGCACGGCGCTTCGGTCGAGGCGCGCAACCAGGCGCGGGCCTACAAACAGAAAGAGTGGGCCAACATCGTCGCACCGACCAACCGGCGCCCCTTCGGCTTCAACTGGGAAGAGTGGGGGCGGATCGACGCCCTGGAGGTGCTCGCAGAGGCCCGGCGCATCTTTAAGACCGACCCCTCGCGCATCTACCTGACCGGCCACTCGATGGGCGGCCACGGGACGTGGTACCTCGGGACGACCTATCCTTCCCTCTTTGCCGCCATTGCGCCGTGCGCAGGCTATCCCGACATCGCCGGTTACGGCAGCGGGCGCGGCGATGCGGCCCACCGGCGTTCGCCCCTCTTCGAACCTTTCGAACGGGCCGCTTCCGCCGGACGGGTGATGGCCCTCTCGCGGAACCTCAAGCAGTCGGGCGTCTACGTCCATCACGGGTCGGCCGACCGCGTCGTGCCGCCGGAACAGGCGCACATCATGCGCGAAGAGCTGGGACGATTCCACACCGACTTCTGCTACCACGAATACCCCGGCGGCGAACACTGGTTCGGCGATGCCAGCGTGGACTGGCCGCCGCTCTTCGACTTCCTGTCGCGGCATACGATTCCGGCCGACAGTCTGGTGGACGAGATCGACTTCTATACCGCCTCGCCGGGCGTCTCGTCGCGCGACTACTGGCTCACCGTCGAACAGCAGGAGAGCCCGTACCGGTTCACCCGCGTGGAGGTGCGGCGCGAGGGAGATACCGCGATTCGGGTCAGTGCGGCCGAGAACGCGGCGCTGCTGACCTTCGACCTCCCGGCGCTCGGGATGAAGACCGAGCGGACGACGCTGGTTTTCGACGCCGACGGCCAGCAGCTCTCGGTGCCGACCTCGCGCCGGGCCGTCGTGGCTTATCGCGAAGGGCAGTGGCGCGTGGCCGACAGCGTCGACCGGCGGCAGAAATATGCCGGTCGGTACGGCGGCTTCAAACAGGCCTTCGATAACCGGATGGTCTTCGTCTACTCTACGGTCGGGACGCCCGAAGAGTGCGCCGGATGGCGTGCCAAAGCGCGGTTCGATGCCGAAACCTTCTACTACCGCGGCAACGGATCGGTGGACGTCATTCCGGACTACGCATACGAGGTGACCAAGTATCCCCACCGGAACGTCATCCTGTACGGGAATTACGACAACAACTACGTCTGGTCGCGGCTGTTGAAAAACTGTCCGATCCAGGTGCGGAACGGCGGCATCTCGATGGGCGGACGGTTGTACAAGGGGGATGATCTGGGAGCCTATTTCGTCTATCCCCATCCGGACTATCCGGACGCCTTGATCGGCGTGGTGACGGCGACGGGCGTGCCGGGGATGCGGGCGACGATGCCCAATAACTACATCTCGGGGATCACCGGATTCCCGGATATGATGGTCTTCCGGGCCGATATGCTGAAAAACGGCCTGGCAGCGGTCGAGACGGCCGGTTTCTTCGACAACGACTGGTCGCTGAACAATAAAGATCTCGTGACGCAATAACCTTTGCGCGGGATGGAACGCATCGCGGGGGGGGGGGGGGGGGGGGGGGGGGGGGGGGGGGGGG
>NZ_JBQIQO010000007.1:0-16368 GCF_056799795.1 Rikenella sp. | reverse complement strand
AAGGTTTCGGAAGCGTGCGCCCGCCGCAGTTGTTTCTCCTCTTTCGGACGGCGCGACTTCGACGGAGATACCGTGCCGCTGTGTCGCAGGAAATTGCTATCTTTGGGTAAGAAATCTTTTTAAACCTGTACCTGATTATGAAATTGAGACTTCGAATCGCGACGCTGCTCGCTCTGTTTTTGGTCGCTCCGGCGACCGTATCGGCCCAGCGCGAGGCGACGCCGGTCGACACGCTGGCCCTGACGCCGCCGATGGGGTGGAACAGCTGGAATCAGTTCGAATGGGAGGTCAGCGACTCGCTGATTCGCGAGATCGCCGATGCCATGGTGGCGAACGGCATGCGCGATGCCGGATACCGGTATATTATCATCGACGACTACTGGGTCGGCGGGCGCGACACCAAGAACCGCCTTTTTCCCGATCCGGAGCGTTTCCCGCACGGGATGAAGGCGCTGGCCGACTATGTGCACGACAAGGGGCTGAAGCTGGGTATCTATTCCGACGCGGCCGAGCTGACCTGCGCGGGGGTGACGGGGAGCCTGGGCTTCGAGGAGATCGACGCGCAGACCTTTGCCGACTGGGGGATCGACTACCTGAAGTATGATTACTGCCATGCGCCGACGGATCGGACGACGGCCTTTACGCGCTACAAGAAGATGGGCGACGCGCTGAAGAAGACAGGCCGTCCGATCGTCTTCGCCGTTTGCGAGTGGGGCGGTCGGAGTCCGTGGTTGTGGGCCCGGGCGGCGGGAGGTCACCTCTGGCGGACGACCTACGATTCGCGCGACGGCTGGCGGTCGGGAGACGGCTTTCTGACGGGGATTATGGATATTTTTGACACGCAGGAGGGGCTCGAACCCTATGCCGGGCCGGGGGGCTGGAACGATCCCGACCTGCTGATGGTGGGGCTTTACGGCAAGGGGAAATCGTCGTCGCCGGACGCCCGCTTCCCGGGGTGTACGGACGAGGAGTACAAGACGCATTTCGCCTTGTGGTGCATGCTGGCGGCTCCGCTGATCGTGAATAACGACCTGCGCGATATGTCGGACTTCACGCGCGAGCTGCTGACGAACCGGCACCTGATTGCGGTGGATCAGGATTCGCTGGGGCGGCAGGGATATACCTTTATGCGTTCGGGCGAGTTGCAGTATCTGCGCAAGGAGCTGAAGGACGGGGTGGCGATCTGCGTCTTCAACCGGTCGGATGCGCCGGCTTCGTTTGTGTTCGATCCGGTGCGGGACGCGGACATTCTCTATCCGGCGACGGTGACGAATGCGTGGACGGGGCGGGTGTCTAAGAAGGGGATTGTACGAGGTACGCTGCCTGCGCACGGCTGCGAGATCTATATCTACAAGCGGAAGTAACTCTCCGTCCTTATTTTATCCGCCAGCGGGCCGGCTCTGAAAAGAGTCGGCCCGCTTTAACATGACGGTACATAAAACGAACAAGCCCATCCTCCAAAGAGAGAATGGGCTATCGTAGCCACAACAGGACTCGAACCTGTATTTAAAGTTTAGGAAACTTCCGTTCTATCCCTTGAACTATGCGGCCGTCACGCGCGAAGCCTCTCCCGCGTGCGAGAGAGGCTCGGATAGGCGTTATTTCCGCATCGTCCCTCCGTCGTACGCCCACCGCAGATAAACCGCTCCCCAGGTGAATCCCCCGCCGAACGAAGCCAGGATAAGGTTATCCCCCTTCTTCAATCTGGTCTCGTAGTCCCACAGGCAGATCGGAATCGTAGCTGCCGTGGTATTCCCGTACTTGTGGATATTGACCATACACCGTTCCGCCGGCAAACCCATCCGATTCGCAGTGGCGTCGATAATTCGCTTATTGGCCTGATGCGGAACCAGATAGCGCACGTCTTCCGCAGTCAGATGGTTCCGTTCCATGATCTCGACCGCCGTATCCGCCATATGCGAAACTGCTGCCTTGAACACCGGCTGCCCCTCCTGATGCACGTAGTGCCACTTATTGTCGACCGTCTCATGCGATGCCGGATAGCACGATCCGCCCGCCTTCAGATAGAGGTGTACGGCTCCTGCCCCGTCCGAGTGCAGGCTGGCGTCGATCAACCCCAACCCTTCGGTGTTCGGCTCCAGCAACACGGCTCCTGCCCCGTCGCCGAAAATCGGACACGTCGTCCGGTCTTCGTAGTCGATGATCGCAGACATCTTGTCCGCTCCCACGACGATCACTTTCTTGTAAGTCCCCGCTTCGATAAACTTCGATGCGGTGGTCAGGGCGAAGATAAACCCGCTGCAAGCGGCCGAAAGGTCGAACCCGAAGGCTTTGGTCAACCCGGCTTTGTAGGCGATCAGGTTGGCGGTGCTCGGGAATGACATGTCCGGGGTCACGGTGGCGCAGATGATCAGGTCGATGTCTTCCGGATCGACTTGGGTCTTCTCCAAAAGGTCCCGCACGGCGCGCTCGCCCATATACGAGGTGCCTTTCCCTTCGCCTTTCAAAATGTGACGGGTCTTGATCCCGATCCGACTCATGATCCACTCGTCGGAGGTCTCTACCATCCGGCTGAGTTCTTCGTTGTCCAAAATGTATTCGGGCAAATATGCGCCGACGCCGGTGATGGCGGCTGTAATCTTCTGATTGCTGGTCTTTACCATGCTACCTCTTTTACTGCATTCTATTTCTTTGCTTCTTTATCAGGAGTGAACTGTTCTTTTTCTGAAGAAAAAGAACCAAAAAGACTTTCGACGGATGCTTCGCATCCTAAAGCTGCCGGTCGCCCAAATCTCGGGCTCTTCTTTGGGCCGGGAGTTGTAGCGCGCTAATGCGAGCTAAACTTTGGGCGCGCTACAACCCCGACCCAAAAGCAGTCACGAAGACTGAGGACTGCGGAGCCTGAGGAGTAGCGTAGCTGTCATGAAAGTTCTTTGGGTACCTTTCTTTCAAGAAAGGTACGGTTCCGTCCGGTTTAGGAGCAGATAATAGAACGGTTAAAAAAATAAAAAGGGTTTCGAAATCAGGTATAGAATGAATCGTTATCCCTTGTGAACGTGTAAAGGGATTACCTGTCGAAAGCCTTTTTAAACTGCGATACCATGTCCGTTCGCGCCGTGCGTTCGGTCAGTCGTATCATATTTTCGATCGCCTTGGCCGACGAGCAGCCATGGCCGATAATTACCGTCGAATTGATCCCCAGAACCGGAGTCCCCCCTACGTTTTCGTAGTTGAGTCCTTCGACGAAAGGATGGGGCTCTCCTCCTCCTGCGCCCGTCCCCGTCATAATCAGGTGGAATCCTTCGAGCATCTTGATCACCGTGTTGCCTGCAAAGCCGTCGCAGACGATCACGTCCGCCACTTCGCCCGTCATCAGGTGCTTCCCTTCGAC
This sequence comes from Rikenella sp., assembly GCF_056799795.1. Lineage (NCBI taxonomy): Bacteria > Pseudomonadati > Bacteroidota > Bacteroidia > Bacteroidales > Rikenellaceae > Rikenella > Rikenella sp. The sequence goes on along the minus strand of NZ_JBQIQO010000007.1, from coordinate 13,016 downwards.
ATTCCCCACGAAGCGGTAGTCTCCCGCCGCCGCGCGTTCCGCCATCAGCGGATAGGTGGCTTTGGTCAGCAGATTTCCCTTTTCCGGCTCTTCGCCGATGTTGAGCAAGGCGACTCTCGGTTCCGGAATCCCCAGCGTCTCGCGAGCGTAGATGCTGCCGATCATCCCGTATTGTGCCAGGACTTCCGGTTTGCAGTCCGCATTCAGCCCGACGTCGAGAATCAGAACATCCCCGCCCCGTGCATTTTTGCAGACGGTCGCAATAGCCGGCCGGATCACGCCTTCGATCTGTCCCACCACCTGCATGCAGCCCACCATCATGGCGCCGGTGCTTCCCGCGCTGGCGAATCCGGCGATATCGCCGGTGCACAAGTGTTTGAATCCGACTACGATACTGGAGTCGCTCTTCTGCGTAAAGGCTTTGACCGGGTGGTCGCCCATTTCGATCGTTTCGGAGGTGTGGACGATCTCCACGCGGGGATCATCCGCCACGCCGTGCGTATCGCAAGCCCGGATAGCTTCGCGGTCGCCGAAGAGCACGAGGGTCGTGTCGGCCGACAGATGCGGCAAGGCCGCATAAGCCCCTTCCACAGTCACCTGTGGTGCGTAGTCGCCGCCCATGGCATCGAGGCCTATTCTCATAATCCGATGACGTTAGGTTTGGGGACGAAAGAGCGCGGGTACACCCGTGTCGTTAGTGGAGAGGGGCCGGTGGCTCTTTGTCCGGAATAGCGCTGGCAATCGGAGTTGCCGGTGTGATGGAGGTGGTGTGCGCAGCTGGGTGCCGACGAGGGTGCCAGTCTGCGCGGAACAACAAGGGGGAAACTATTGTCCCTTAACGTCCATCGCTTTTTTGCCGCGGTAGAAGCCGCATTCCGGGCAGACGCGGTGGAACAGGATCTGTGCACCGCAATTCGAACAGGTCGCCAAGGTCGGCGCAACGGCCTTATAGTGAGTTCTTCTCTTGTCCCGACGGGTCGATGAGACCTTGTGTTTAGGATGTGCCATTTCTCTTGATTTATTTCGTTGTTTATTTGTCTTCTTTGGGTTTCAGGTCTTTGAGGGCGGCGAAAGGATTGCCCGCTCCGTCCCGCTCCGTATCCGCCCCCCCTGCCAATGCGTCGAACTCCTCTTCGGAAACGATCCGGAACCGCTTGAGCATCTCCTGGTTGCAATCTTTCAGTTCCGGGTGCACCCGCTGGAACGGCAAGGAGAGCATAATGCTCTCGTAAATATATTGTCCGAGGTCCAGCGTCGCCTCTGCCGGCGAAATCCACAAGATATCCCCGTCGCTGTTATTAACCTCGCGATGCGCATCCCCGGAGTACTGTTCCCCTTCCGGAATGGTGTCGCTGATCTTGACTACCGGTTCGCCTTCGAAGTGCACGGGGCATTCGAATTCATCGAGGCAGCGGTCGCAGGTCAACCGCACTTCCGCGTCGATTTTCACGCGGAGTTCGATCATCGAAGCATGCTTGGTCGCCTCGACCTCCGCCATACCTCGTCCCTGCGTAATCTCCGACTCGGGCCAGCGGGCGAAGAAACGGTCGTCGATCGGGAAGGTGTAATGGTATCTCTCCCCGGTCTTAAGGCCGTGAAAATCTATGCTATATCTTGCCTGTTCGGTCATCGGAGGTCTACCCGGTATCGGGCAAAGGTAATCATAAATTCGCAATCCGCAAGCGGGGGCCGCGATTTAGCGTGCTCGGGGTCACTCGCTCCGCCGGTCGGTGGCGGCGGCGATCAGCGAGAGGTCGTACAGCACGATGGCGGTCATGGCTTCAGCGATAACCGGTATGCGCAGGGCGATGCAGGCGTCGTGGCGGCCGCGCACGACGAGGGGTTCGACGCGCTGGTCGCCGAAGTGGTAGGTTTGTTGTTCGCTGGAGATGCTGGAGGTGGGTTTCACGGCGATCCGGAAGCGGATGGGGTTGCCGTTCGTGATGCCGCCGTTGATGCCTCCGGCGTGGTTGGTGCGGGTGGTGCCGTCGGGGGCGAGGATCGGGTCGTTGTGCTGGCTGCCGCTCATCCGGGCGGCGTCGAATCCGGCGCCGAATTCGACGCCTTTCACGGCGGGAATGGCGAACAAGGCGTGGCTGAGCACGGATTCCACGGAGTCGAAGAAGGGTTCGCCCCAGCCTGCGGGGAGGCCGGTGACGGTGCCTTCCACGATGCCGCCGATGGAGTCCTGTGCGGCGATGGCGCGTTCGAGGGCGGCGTCCATCTCGGCGGGGTCTGTGCAGCCGCCGATTTCGACGAGGCGGCTCTCGATCCGGATGCCGCTGGGGGCCAGTGCTTTCTTGGCGATGGCTCCGGCGGCGACGATGCCGAGGGTGATCCGACCGGAGAAGTGGCCGCCGCCTCGGTAGTCGTTATATCCGTGCCATTTCTGGCGGGCGACGAGGTCGGCGTGGCCGGGACGGGGCTGGGTGACGAGGTTGGCGTAGTCGCCGGAGCGGGTGTTGCTGTTTTCGAAGAGGATGGTCAGGGGGGCGCCGGTGGTATGGCCTTCGAACAGGCCGGAGACGATGCGGGGCTGGTCGGCCTCTTTGCGCGGGGTGGTTCCTTTGGCTCCGGCGCGCCGGCGGTCGAGGTCGGGTTGCAGGTCGGCTTCGCTCAGGGCGAGGCCGGCGGGTGCGCCGTCGATGACGATGCCGACGTTCTGGCCGTGCGATTCGCCGAAGATGGAGAGGCGATAGATGCGTCCGAAACTGTTCATATGCTGTCTGTTGCGTTTAACGGGTTCTGTTGCGTTCGGGGTCTCGGGTGGCTCGGGCGACGAGGTTGGCGGTTCTTCGTGGAGTGGTGCTATTTGTTCTTAATTTAAGCAATTCGCAGCCAGCGGAGGCGCAATCGAGGTTGCAAAAGTGTAATCGCCTTAGCGAGCCGAAGCCTGCGGGGCCCCAACAAGCATCGCGAGTTGCGGGCCACCCGAGGGGAGGCGTCCGGCCCGCGCGATGCTACGAGTCGCAGGAGCACAGCTATTCATCCTCGGCGCGCCCCCCGGCGCCCGCCTACGGCGTTCGCTGCGCGCCGAGAACGGCGATTCCTCTCGGAATCGCGCTACTCGCTCTTCAAGCGGTCGAAGCCTCCGGGGCCCACAGCAACGTCAGTTGCGGGCCTCCGCGGCCGGAGGCTTCGGCCCGCGCGACCCGTTGGGTCGCAAGAGCACAGCCCAAAGCACAGCCAACAAGTTCAGCCCAAAGCTCGCCCCAGTTCTCCGCCCCGTGTCCGCCTCACTGCGGCTCCGCTGTCGCTCCGCCGGTGCCACTCGGCACCCGAAAGATGGCCCGGTCTACTTCTAAACGTCGCCCGCGGCAATTCTTGCCGGATTGGCCGAATGCCAACCGGCAAAATATGCCCTTTTAGGCGGGCGGGCGACGGTTTTCGTGTACAGTTCTTTATTCGCGCGCCTGCGCGTCAACTATTTCGGCTCACCGCCGAAATAGTTGAATCGCTTTTTTAGACGGCGGCGCGCGATTGAGCTTTGTCCCGCCTGGTACTGTTCTTTCTGTGAACAGAAAGAACCAAAGAAACTTTAGACGGATGCTAACGCATCCTCCAGCTGCCGACGCCCAAATCTCTGTCCGTGCGGGCCCCACTTAGTAAGGTAGAGACAACCCTAATAAAACACCCTCCGGGATGCGCTGGCCGCCTCTACCCTCGTTCCCGTCCACGGGACGTCTCTATCCTAAGCTGTGCACGCCTCACGCCGTGTATAACGTGTCGAGGTCGTCCCAAAAGTCCGGGTAGGACTTCTCGACCGCCTCTGCATGGCTGATGGTCACCGGACGGTCGGCCCGCAAGGCCGCTACGGCTGTCGCCATCGCGATCCGGTGGTCGTTGTGGCTCTCTAATCGGGCGTCGCGCACGCTCAAGGAGCCGTCCGGAGTCGAAATCCCCCGAATCGACATCGTGTCCGGTGTCGAGAGGTCGATCTCTACTCCTAACTTCCCGAACTCGGCCGCTAAGGTCGCTGCCCGGTCGCTCTCTTTGTGCGTCAGGCGGCTCGTGCCGCGCAGAACCGTCGTCCCGCTGCAACAGGCTGCCAAGGCCGCCAAGGCCGGGAAGAGATCCGGGCAATCCGTGGCGTCGAACTCGAAACTCCGCAGGGTCGCCGGGCGACCGACCGTCCAAAGATGGCCGCTCGATGCCAGTATGGCTCCGGCGCGCTCCAAGGCCGTGATGATGGCCCGGTCGGCCTGCAACGAACGCGGATGGAGGTTCTCGACGATAATTCCCGCTCCGCGCGGCTCGGAGGCGATCGTGCCGCCCACCAACAGGCACGAGGCGCCGCTCCAGTCCCCCTCGATCGAGCAGACGGTCGGACGATATTGCTGCCCGCCCGGAATCACGAATTCCGTATAGTCCGGGGCGTGCGAAACCTCGATCCCGAAAGTCCGCAGCACCTCCAAAGTCATGGCCAGATAAGGGATGCTCCGGGGTTGTCGCACGAGCAGCCGGGTCTCGGAGGACGACAGCGGGGAGGCCATCAGCAGGCCGGTGATGAATTGCGAGCTGAGCGAGCCGTCTACCTCGACGGTTCCGCCCCGCAGCGGCCCGCTGACGGTCAGGGGCAGACAGCCGTTTGCGCTGTCGGTCACGGTGGCGCCGAGTCTCCGGAGCGGCTCGACCATCGAGGCGGCCACCGGTCGGCGGAGGATCGAGCCGTGGCCGGTGATGGTGATCGGCGTGGGGCTCTGGGCGGCGATGGGGGTGAAGAGCCGGGCCGAGAGGCCCGATTCGCCGATGTGCAGCTCGGCGGGAGACTGCCGCAGGAAGCCTCCCTCGATGTAGTAGGTGTCGCGGTTGTCGCCGTAGCGGACGGAGGCGCCCAGACGCTGGATGGCGTCCAGAGCGGCGGAGGTGTCGTTGCAGAGGCCCATCCGCCGCAGCTCGCTCCAACCGGCCGGGTGGGCCGATTCGGGGACGAGGAGGGCGGCGGCCAAGGCGCGCTGGGCGTAGCTCTTCGAGGTCGGCGAGGCGATGCGGCCGGATAACTTGCCGGGCTTTATCTCTTTGATTGTCAAGTTGCTGTGGCTTTGTTGTATGTAATGTTGCAACATTTTGTTACAATGTTGCAACATGTTGCATCATGTTGTAACATGGCATCATTATGTTGTAAAGTTACAACATAATATTGTAACGGGCGGCACGTCGAGGGTCAGGGGCGTTCGCGGCGCAGGTATTCGACGGCGGCGCGGGCGGAGGAGGCGCCGTCGACGGCGGCGGAGATGATGCCGCCGGCATAACCGGCTCCTTCACCGACGGGAAAGAGGCCGGAGACTTGAGGGTGCATGTAGCTCTCGCGGTCGCGCGGGATCCGGACGGGGGAGCTGGTGCGAGATTCGATGCCGATCACTTGGGCGTCGGGGGTGACGAAGCCGCGCATCTTCTTGTCGAATTCGCGGAAGCCGGCGCGAAGGGCCTGGCTGATGAACCGGGGCATCCATTTGTCCATGTCGCTGGCGGTGAGGCCGGGATGATAGGAGGTGGGCAGGGTGTCGCTGCATTTCGCGCCGCGGACGAAGGCGTCGAGCCGCTGGGCGGGTGCGATCTGGGCGCCGCCGCCTTGGGCGTAGCCCATCTTCTCCAGTTGTTCCTGAAAACGGAGACCGGCGAGGGGGCCGAAGTGGGGGACGAGGTCGGCGTAGTCGTCGGGCAGGATCTGGGTGACGATGCCGGAGTTGGCGAAGATGTTGTTCCGGCCGGAGGGGGACATGCCGTTCACGACGCATTCGCCGGGGGAGGTCAGGGCGGGGACGATAAAGCCGCCGGGGCACATGCAGAAGCTGTAGACGCCGCGGGTTTTCGGGGCGTGAGATCCGGTGAGGCCGGAGGGTACCTGGGCGACGAGGCTGTAGGCGGCGGGGGGAAGGGCGGGGTCGAGGGTCTTGTATTGGATGCGGTCGATGAGCTCCTGGCGGTGTTCGACGCGGAGGCCCATGGCGAAGGGTTTGGATTCGAGGTGGATCGACCGGCGGTGGAGGAGGTCGTAGATGTCGCGGGCGGAGTGGCCGGTGGCGAGGAGGGTGACGGGGGCTTCGATGGGGGTGCCGTCGTGGGTCACGACGCCGAGGATCCGGCTCCGGTCGGGGCTGAGGAGAAGGTCGGTGACGCGGCTGTTGAAGTGGATCCGGCCGCCGGAGTTCAGGATGGTCTGGCGGATGGCGGCGATGACGCGGGGAAGCCGGTCGGTGCCGATGTGGGGGTGGGCGTCGTAGAGGATGGATTCGTCGGCGCCGTGGTGGTGGAGGATCTCTAAGGATTTCCGGTAGTTGCCGCGTTTCTTCGACCGGGTGTAGAGTTTGCCGTCGGAGTAGGTGCCGGCGCCGCCTTCGCCGAAGGCGTAGTTGGAGTCGGGGTCGACGGGCTGGTTGCGCTGGATGGCGGCGATGTCGGCTTTCCGGGCGGAGACGTCTTTGCCGCGTTCGAGGAGGATGGGGCGGTAGCCGAGTTCGATGAGTTCCAATGCGGCGAAGAGGCCGGCGGGCCCGGCGCCGATGATCAGGGCTTGGCGGGAGGGGGGGAGGTTCGAGACGTCGCCCCATTCGAGGTGGACGGGGTCGGGACGGCCTTCCCGGTCGAGCCAGAGTTCGACGGCGAGTTGGATGCGGACGCCGCGGAGGCCGCTGGTGTGTCGCCGGGCGTCGATGGAGCGGCGCACGATGCGGCTGAAGGCGATCTCGTCGGGGTTGCGGATGCCGGCGGCCTGGCGGGCGGCGGCTTGAATGGCGGCGGGGTCTTGGGCTTGGGCGGGGCTGAGGGTGATTTCGACGGTGAGGGGCATAGCGGGGTTATTTGATGGGATATGGTAGGGGGCTCGACACTCGAAGCTGGCCGTGTTTATCTTATGTTTATGGCCGTTTCCGTTTATTCCGAGAGGCAACGCAACTGAAAACCGTGGGAGCGGGCGACTGTGTGGCCCGGGGTAAGCCGAGGTATATCAAACAGTAGAATGGCACCGCCCGTGCCGCCCGTGGCGGAACACCACACTGTACCTTCGTGGCCGACGCCGTTCAGCCCGCCCGAGTTTGCGCCGCGGTAGCCCGCCTCGCGGTAGCCCGGGGCGGGGTACCAGGCGAGCGGGGTTCCCGCGGTGCCGTCGTCCGTTACCTTGTAGAGACGACCGTTGGTGGCTTTGTAGTTCCCTGCACCGTAAGATTCTCCGACAACCCCATCCGAGTAGTACGGGAAAGTCCCTTTTAACGGCACATCGGCGTCCCGCGTAAAGTCAGACCAAGGGGGGCGTGGGCCTGTCTATTGCGGGCTTAGGTCGGGCTTCGGTGGCGCGCCCTTGGGGTGTTTTATTGGCGCCTCTACCCCCATTCTTCGTTCGCGCGCCTTGGGAAATCCAGTCAAAACGTGCCAGCACATTTTGACGATTTCCCTCTTAAGGCGGGGCGCGCGCGGCGGTGGGAGAGAACCGCGCTCAGGCCGCGCGGGCCGTTCTCTTTGTAAACAAAGAGAACCAGAAAAACTTTCGACGGATGCTAACGCATCCTCAAGCTGCCGACGGCCCAATTCTTTGCCCCGTTCTTTGTCCGCGCGCTGGCGGAAATCTTATTCAAACGCGAAACACGCGTTTGAATGATTTCCTACTCCAGCGGTCGCGCGCGGGTCGAGCTTTGTCCCGCCTGAAACTGCCGCTTTTTGTAAAAAGCGGCACCAAAAACTTTCATGATAGCTACGCTATGCCTTAGGCTCCGCAGGACTCATTTTGCGTCTGTCGCTTATTTCTTGCTCCGGCCGGCGCGGCGGAAGGGGGGACGTTTGGCACCACTGCTACCGGCACCGGCGGCTTGCTGCTCGGAAATCAGGGCTTTCAATTCCTCTAAGGTCAAGTCAGAGGCTTCTCGATTGCTCAGCAGGGGCTTCGGTATCTTGTAGTTGGCGCCGCTGTGGGCGATGTAAGGGCCCCAACGCCCGTTCAGCACCTGAATGTCGTCGGCTTCGTAAACCCGGATCACGCGGTTCCGCTCGGCTTCGCGTTTCTCTTCGATCAGGGCGATGGCGCGGGGCAGGTCGATGGTATACGGGTCGTCTCCTTCCCGAACTTTTAGGGAGGTGAATTTGCCGTCGTGACGCACGTAGGGCCCGAACCGGCCGACGGAGACGACGACGGTTTTCCCTTCGTATTCGCCTAAGGTGCGGGGCAGTTCGAACAGGGCGAGGGCCTCTTCCAGGGTGATGGTGGCGACCATCTGGCCTTTCTGTAAGGAGGCGTAACGGGGTTTCTCGTCGTCCGAGGGCTTGATGGCGGCGGCGAGGGTCCCTTTATGTGCCGCTACTGGGGTGTCGCCGAGCTGAACCATGGGGCCGAATTTGCCGACGCGGGCGTAGACGTTTTTCCCGCTCTTCGGGTCGATGCCTAACAGGCGCTCGCTGCGGACGTATTCGGTGTCGCCTTCGGCGTTGTCGACGCCTTCATGGAAGGGTTCGTAGAAGGCGGCGAGCATGCGGCGCCAGTCGAGGTCGCCGTCGGCGATCTCGTCGAACTCTTTCTCGACTTTGGCGGTGAAGTTGTAGTCGAGGATGGCGGAGAAGTGGTCGGAGAGGTAGTCGGTGACGAGCATCCCGATGTCGGTGGGGAAGAGTTTGTTCTTCTCGGCGCCGGTGGTCTCGCTCTTCTCGGTGCGCTTGAGGGTGCCGTTCGGGGCGAGGGTCAGGATGGTGTAGTCGCGTTTCGTGCCTTCGCGGTCTTCTTTGACGACGTAGCCGCGGTTGATGACGGTGGAGATGGTCGGGGCGTAGGTCGAGGGACGTCCGATCCCGAGCTCTTCGAGTTGTTTCACGAGGCTGGCTTCCGAGTATCTCGGGGGACGTTGGGCGAAGCGTTGGGTGGCGACGACTTGCCCGCGGCGGACGCTGGTGCCTTGGACCAGTGGCGGGAGCAGGGTCTCGGCGGAGGTGCCGTTGCTGCTGCTTTTCGGGGCGGGTTCGTCGTCGTGGGATTCCATGTAGAGCCGAAGGAAGCCGTCGAAGGTGATCACTTCGCCGGTGGCGGTGAAGTGTTCGGGGCGGCCGGAGATTTCGATCCGGGCGGTGGTCTTTTCTAATTCGGCGTCGGCCATCTGGGTGGCGACGGTGCGTTTCCAAATGAGGTCGTAGAGGCGGCGTTCCTGGGCGGTGGTGCCGGCTTCGCGACGGTCGATGTAGGTGGGTCGGATGGCTTCGTGAGCTTCCTGGGCGCCTTTGCTTTTCGTGGTATATTGCCGGGTTTTATGGTACTGGGCGCCGAACATGGCTGTGACTGCGTCTTTGGCTGTCCCGATGGCGAGGGTGGAGAGGTGAACGGAGTCGGTACGCATGTAGGTGATCATCCCGGCTTCGTAGAGTCGCTGGGCGATGGTCATGGTCTGGCTGACGGAGAAGCCGAGTTTCCGGGCGGCTTCCTGCTGGAGGGTGGAGGTGGTAAAGGGGGGGGCGGGTGTCCGTTTGGCGGGACGGGTCTCGACGGCGCCGATGGTGAAGGCGATGTCGGGCGAGGCGATGGCGCTCAGAAAGGCGTTGGCTTCGGCTTCGGTCTTGAAGCGGGTGTTGAGTTCGGCTTTGAAGCCGGTGCCGTCGGGGGTGATGAATTCGCCGATGACGCGGTAGTAGTCGGAGCTTTCGAAGCTCATGATTTCGCGTTCGCGTTCGACGATGAGTTTCACGGTGACGGATTGGACGCGGCCGGCGGAGAGGGAGGGCCGTACTTTCTTCCACAGCAGGGGCGACAGTTCGAAACCGACTAACCGGTCGAGCACGCGACGGGCTTGTTGGGCGTTGACGAGGTTGAGGTCGACTTGGCGGGGGTGTTCGACGGCGTGCAGGATGGCGTTTTTGGTGATTTCGTGGAAGACGATGCGGCGGGTCTTGTCGTCGGGCAGCTGGAGGGTTTCTTTCAGGTGCCAGGCGATGGCTTCTCCTTCGCGGTCTTCATCGGAGGCGAGCCAGACGGTGCGGGCTTCTTTGGAGAGGCGGCGCAGTTCGCTCACGACTTTCACTTTGTCGGGAGAGATTTCGTATTCGGGTTCGAAGCCGCGGGAGATGTCGATGCTGAGCCCTTTTTTCTTCAGGTCGCGGATGTGGCCGAAGCTGGATTTCACGGTATAGCGGTCGCCGAGGATCTTTTCGATGGTCTTGGCTTTGGCGGGGGATTCGACGATGACGAGGTTTTCGTGCATGGGGTTGGGTATCATGTAAAAACCTAAAGGGGTGGGCCTTTAGGTCTGAAAAACGGCGGTCGCCCGGCGGGTTACGGGGCGACCGGAAAATGGTTCGGATTATTTAATCAGGGTGTAGGTCAGCACGAGCAACGGGGGGTACGGCGAATTCGATCCGTAGATCCAGCTGCGGCCGGTGTCGTTCCGTTGCAGGTAGGCGGGGAGCAGTTCGGTGGTGTAGCGTTCTTCTTTGCCGGTGAGGAGTTGCTGAACGTAGGAGGTGATGTCGAAGGTGTAGATGCCTAACGAGCGATTCAGGCTCCCGCCGAGGGTCTGGGTGTAGTTGTTGGTGGTGATGGCGTCGAGGATGGGGTTGTATTCGTCGAGGAATTCGTACCCGATCATGTTGTGGTAGAGGCCGAGGCCGGTGAAGGATTTGTTGTATTGTTCGTAGCCGGAGTCGACCATGCGCACTTTCAGTTCGGCGCGGTGGAGGGCGATGTGGCTGTATCCTTGTTCCACGGCTTGCTGTTGCAGGTGTTCGAGTTGGCTTTTTTCAATCCGGAGTTGTCCCATGAGGCCTGCGAGCCCTTGTACGTACATGTATTCGGAGGCGTGTGTGGTGTCGCCGATGGCGGTGGCTGGCACGCCGCCTTTGGATGGGTCGGAGAGGGTGTAGTCGTGCTGGATGGTGGTGAAGCAGATGTAGTCGTAGGTCCAGTCGCTGTAGAAGAGGATCTGCTGGTCTAAGGTGTCGAGCCCGTTGGGGCCGGTGTTGTGGTAGAAGAGGTACATGGTGCTTTGGGCCATGTCCATCTTCAGGAGGGTGCCTTCTTCGCCTGCGGGGGCCTGGTTGCGGAGTTTGAAGTAGAAGCCGGGGAATTTCTTGTGAAATATGGTGTCGTTGTAGTAGATGTTCTCTTTGCTCTGGGTGTTGTCGAGGAGGCGTTTGGCGAATTCGTCGGGCAGGCGGCCGTAGGAGGTGCCGGGGCCTTTCTGTTCGAAGGAGAACAGGGGGGTGGCGCCGATATAGGGGGACATGTCGAAGTTGCTGAAGTAGGCGCTGTCCTGGTGGAAGTGGTAGTCTTTGACTTCGTAGACGTCGACGGTGACGCTCTTGGTGGTGTCGCCGATGGCGCCGGTGAAGGTGATGGCGTAGCGCATGGAGTCGATCACGGGGTTCTCGCCGAAGTAGTGGCTGTGTTTGAAGCCGAAGGGGGAGTAGTTGACGAAGGCTTGGATGTCGATCCGTCCGGTGAGGGGGTCGATGTAGGAGCCGACGAGGGGTTCGTAGTAGCCGGATACGCTGGTCTCCAAGGAGTCGCAGGTGGAGATGTAGGTGTGCACGAGGACGGTGGAGTCGATGGTGCTGCGCATGTGTTGGCTCGGCGGCACGAGGTCGTTCCCGAAGGCGTCGTCGCGTTGGGTGCAGGAGGGGAGGCTGAGGAGGAGAAGGGTGCTCAGCAGAAGGGGGAGGAGGGTGAAGTGGTGGGGGTTATTTTTCGAGCAGTGTGTCATAAAATGCGGCGTATGCGTCTTCGTAGTTTTCTGTGCCGGGATAGGAGAGGGTGGGTATCCCGCGTTGGCGGATAAAGTCGGTGAGTTCGGGGGCGATCTCTTTGCTCCCGAGTACTGCGCCGTCGGCGCGTTCGAGGGCGAATTTCATGAGGCCGAGGTAGTCGGGGTGGTCGAGATGCTTGAGTTCGTCTTTCTTGATGCCTTCCTGGATGAGTTTGGAGCCGAGGGCGGGATCCAAGCTTCCGGGGAAAGGGTGGTCATAAACGGAGACGACGATCTTGAGTTCTCTGAAGATGGGGTCGTTGTGGAATATTTTCTTCAGGTAGATGGGGACGATGGCGGAGAACCAGTCGTGGCAGTGGACGATGTTCGGGGCCCAGCGCAGTTTTCGGACGGTCTCCAATACGCCGCGGGCGAAGAAGATGGCGCGCTCTTCGTTGTCGGCGAAGTGGTTGCCGTCGCTGTCGGCCCAGGTGGCTTTCCGTTTGAAGAAGTCGTCGTTGTCGATGAAGTAGACTTGGACGCGGGCTGTAGGGATGGAGGCGACTTTGATGATGAGTTGGTGGTCGGTGTCGTCGATGATGAGGTTCATCCCGGAGAGGCGGATCACTTCGTGGAGCTGGTTCCGACGCTCGTTGATGCAGCCCCAACGGGGCATGAAGATGCGGATCTCGGCTCCGCGCTCCTGCATGGCTTGGGGCAGGTAGCGGCAAAGGCTCGATATGTCGTTGTCGGGAAGGTAGGGTACTACTTCCTGGCAGACGTACAGAATCTTGGCGTTGTGGTTCATCGGCGGTCCTCCTTTGATGTGGTCGGTCGGGTCGAAACCCGATGGGACACTGCCACAAAGATAACGTTTTTTTCGGATAAGCGGGTGCGGGGGCGATGGGGGGCGGGGTGCTTTTTTCTGGGCGGAGGGCCGAAAGGGGCTGGTTGGCCGGAGGCGGTCCCTTGCCCGCCGCCAGCGCACGGACAGAGAATTGTGGTAGAGGCGGCCAGTAAAACGCCCTGTGGGCGCGCCCGCCCGGCGTAAGGGCAGTACCCTCCCGTAGGACAGACGCGCGCCACGCCTAAAGAAGCGATTCTACTATTTCGGCGGTAGCCGAATATAGATGAATCGCGCAGGCGCGCGAAAAAAGAGTGGTGCGCAAAAAATCCGTCGCCCGCCGCCTAAGAGGGCATATTCTGCCGGTTGGCACTTGCCAATCCGGCAAGAATTGCCGCGGACGACGTTTAGAAGTAGACCGGGCCATCTTTCGAGTGCCGAGCGGCACCGGCGGAGCGACAGCGGAGCCGCAGTGGGGCTGACACAGGGCCGAGAACTGGGGCGAACTTTGGGCTGCGCCTGTT